>JBNLCA010000058.1:0-9893 GCA_050303575.1 Paracoccaceae bacterium | reverse complement strand
ACCGGGCCGTAGGCGGCGTCGATGGAGTCGACTTTCAGCATCAGCCCGTCCCCAGGTAGGCAGCCTGGACGGCGGAGTTGGCGTGGATTTCCTCGGGCGTGCCCTCGGCAAGCACTTCGCCGAAATTCAGCACCGTCACCCGGTCGGCGACAGCCTTCACGACAGACATGTTGTGCTCGATCAGCAGGATCGTCGTCTCGCCCTTGAGGGTGCGGACCAGCGCGCAGAACGCCTCGACCTCGCTTTCGGCGAGGCCCTGGGTCGGCTCGTCGAGGATCAGGAGGCGCGGGCGCTGCGCGAGGCCCATGGCGATCTCCAGAAGCCGCTGGTGGCCGTAGCTCAGATCGCCGGCGGTCTGGCCGACCCGGTCAGCAAGGCCGACCTCGGAAAGGGCACGGGTGACCTCGCCCGCGACATCGGATCCGAGAAGGCGGCGCGCGGCGAGCGCGACATTCTCCTCGACGGAGAGACGGGCGAAGATCGAGGTGATCTGGAACGTGTAGGCCATGCCGCGCGCCACGCGCTTGTGGTCGGGCAGGCGCGTGACGTCGGCGCCGTCGAACATGACAGTGCCGGAGGTCGGTTCCAGCCGGCCGATCAGCATCGAGACGAAGGTGGTCTTGCCCGCGCCGTTCGGCCCGATCAGCGCGCGCACCTCGCCTTGGGGAAGGTCGAAATCGACAGCCTCGACAGCCGTCAGGCCGCCGAACTGCCGCGTCAGGCCGCGGGTGGAGAGGATGGGCGCCGTCACGGCAGCCACGGCCAGAGGCGGCGGCGCAGCTCGCCCGCGATCCCTTGTGGGGCGAACAGCGTCAGCAGGACAAGGACGACACCTGCGATCAGCATGTAGGCGCTGGTAATCCCCGACGAGAGGTCGATGAGGTAGAACATCAGGAGCGCGCCGATGAACGGGCCGAGGATGGTTCCGGCGCCGCCGAGGAGCACCCAGAGGAGCGGCAGGATCGAATACTGGACCGAGGCAAAGGTCGCCCCGACATATCCGAAGAGAACGCCGTAGGCCGCCCCGGCGCCTGCCGAGATCGTGCCGGAAAGGACGGTGGCGAAAAGCTTGTGGCGGAACGTGTCGTAGCCCAGGAGCCGGGCACGCGGCTCGTTCTCGCGGATGGCGACGAGGACGCGCCCCTCGGGCCGCCGCACCAGCCAGAGCGTGAGCAGAAGGCACGCCGAGAAGAGCGCAAGCGCCGCGAGATACCGGTTCATCTCGCTGGACAGGTCGATGCCCCAGAGCGTCCGCTGCGCCTGCTTCAGCACCAGCCCCTCGTCACCGCGCGTCCAGCGCCCGGCCAGAAGGATCGTCAGGTAAGCCGCCTGCGAGAACATCAGGGTGACGATCATGAAGGCGACGCCCGTGGTGCGCAGCGCCAGAAGGCCGACGACGAGCGCCAGCGCCGCCCCGGAAAGCAGCCCGACCAGGAAGGCCGGCGCAGGCGAGAACTCAAGGTGGTAGGCCGTCAGCCCCATCCCGTACATGCCGGCGGCGAAGAACATCGCGTGGCCGAGGCTGAGAAGGCCGGTATAGCCGAAGAGAAGGTTGTAGCCGATGGCGTAGGTCGCCAGCACCATGATCCGGGCAAGGTTGCCGTGGTGGTAGGCGGGCAGCAGGAAGCCGAGCGCGAAGAGCAGCGCGATGAGGCCGAGATGAAGGCCGAGCGCCCTCATCGCGCCGCCGCCCCGAAAAGACCCTGCGGACGGAAGACAAGGACCAGCGCGACGGCGAGCGTGGCGATGATCTTCGCCAGCGTCGGCGAGAAGAAGACCGAGATGATGCCGTCCGACATCCCGATCAGCACCGCGGCGACCAGAGTGCCGGGAAGGCTGCCGAGGCCGCCTATGATGACAACGATGAAGCTGAGAAGAA
Source organism: Paracoccaceae bacterium (assembly GCA_050303575.1). Classification (GTDB taxonomy): domain Bacteria; phylum Pseudomonadota; class Alphaproteobacteria; order Rhodobacterales; family Rhodobacteraceae; genus JBNLCA01. The sequence goes on along the minus strand of JBNLCA010000058.1, from coordinate 8,014 downwards.
GCGCGTCGCCGCCCATCAGGTAGTGCGCCTGCTGGATCGGGACGATGAGAACGCCCGAAAGCGCCGCGAGCGCCGCGCCAAGGCCGAAGACGGTGGCATAGACCCGCTCGACCGTGATCCCGAAGGCCTGCGCGGTCTCGCGGTCGAGCTGGGTGGCGCGCATGGTCAGGCCGAGCCTGGTCTTTGTCATCAGCGCCCAGAGCGCGAAGAGCACCGCGCCCGCAGCGACGATGACGAAAAGCTTGTAGCTGGTGACCGAAAGGCCCCAGGGCCAGGTCACGCCCTTCTCGAAATCGTACCAGGGGAGTGCAAGGCGCGCGTTGAAAGGCGGCTCGACGGGGCGTGCGTCCGGCCCGTAGGTCATCAGCGTGACCTGCTGGATGATGTAGAGAAGGCCGATCGTGGCGACGATGGTGCGTTCCGGGTCGTACTCGATCCGTTTCAGCACCGTCATGTCGGCCGCCGCCGCCAGAAGCCCCACCGCGACGGGCGCCAGCACCAGAGCCGCGACGTAGCCCCAGCCGAGCGACGAGGCGACGAACCAGGCGCCGACGGCGCCCAGCATGTAGAATTCGCCATGCGCGACGTTGACGACGCGCATGACGCCGAAGGTCAGGCTCAGCCCCGACGCCATCAGCGCGAGCACGGCAGAGAGCACCGCGCCCTCGATGAGGGCGAGCATCAGGTGGGGGCCGAAGTCCATTCTACGTGCGGGCGGGCGTCAGAACGCCTGCGTGGTGTAATCCACCTCGTCGTCATAGAGCGTGTCGTCGATCGAGGCGGTGTGCACCACGTTCAGCTTTCCGCCCTCGACCTTCGAGACATACTGCTGGCCGAAGACCTGGTGGGTCTTGCCGTTGAACAGCTTCGGTCCCTGCGGATGCATGTCCGACGCGTCCATCGTGGTCATCGCCTCTACCGCCTCGATCAGCTTCTGGCGGTCGTCAGGCCCCTGGTAGCCCGCCGCCTCCATGCCCGCCTTGATGATGTAGAGCGTCTCCCAGCAGCCGAACATGTGGGCATAGGTCGACACGTCCTTGGGATCGTCCGTCGAGGCGCCGTTGGCATCGACCCCGACCGCTGCGCGGAAGTTCGCGTCGAAGGCCGATCCGCCTGCCTGCGCGTAGCGCGGGTTGCCTTCCCAGAAATAGGTGCCTTCGAGGAACTCGAGGCCCGGGCTGGTCAGGTCGACGCCTTCCAGGCTGTCGATGAAGCCGAAGATCTCGGGCCGCGACGGGCCGAAGAACTCGCCCATTTCCTTGACGAAGGTGAGGACGGCCGGGCCGACCATCACGTGATAGATGACCTCGGTGTCCGAGGGGATCTGCGGGAAATACTTGGTGAAGGAGGTCTCTGTCGGCGGAATTGCGATCAGCGCCGCGATCTCGCCGCCCGCCGCCTCGACCGCCGCCGAGAAGAAATCGCGATGGTCGTGTCCGAACGCATAGTCCGGGAACATCATCGTCACCTTCTTGCCCAGCGTGTTGGCAACGAAGGGGCCCATCGACTGGACCTGGCTTTTGACGTCCGTGATGCCCGGCTGCATGGTCCAGCGGTTCAGCGCGCCCGAGGCGACATGGTGACCCTCGGAGACGACGAAATAGGGCAGTTTCAGCTCGCCGGCGCGCGGGGCCGATCCCATGACGACATGGCTGAAGAGCGTGCCGAAGCCGACATCGCAACCCAGTTGCGTAGCGAACTTTTCGACCACCTCGGCCCCGCGCTTGGGGTCGGTGCCGTCATCCTCGGTCACCAGTTCGACCATGCGGCCGTTGATGCCGCCGGCGTCGTTGATCGCCTTGACGGCGGCCTGGCTGGTGCGGTCGTACCAGCGCCCGTAGGTGGCTCCGATGCCGGTGGCGTGTTTCTGGAACCCGATCCTGATCGGCTCGGTGCTCTGCGCGCTCGCGTAGCGGGCCCAAAGCGGAAGGGTGGCGGCGGCACCGAGTGTCTTCAGCGCGGTGCGGCGGGGAAGTTTCAGTGTCATGTCGGCAGTTCCCTGTTGATGCGGGTTACCGGTCCGGAGCGCCGGCCCCTTGATCAAAGTCTGTATGCGTACAAACGATTCGTCCAGTTCGCAGCAGCCTCACGCCACCCTTGGCGTGGCGAGGAGCCACAGACCGAACAAAGTATAGGCAACCATGAAGATCGCAAGCGGCAGCTGGCTCAGCGCCGCGCGGTCCTGTGCACCAATCAGCCTCAGGGCCAGCGCATGGCCGACGAGGACTGCGAGGACATGGCCGGAGACAACCGCAAAGGCCTCGGCGATCCAGAGAAGGCGGACGGTGGCGAGGGTGCCTAGGAAGCCCGTGGTGACATGGTGGTGGCCGAGGCCGAGCAGGTCGGCGCCGCTGCCCGACGGGTCGTTGAGGGCGAGGGCGGTGTATTGCACGTCGATCAGCGCGCTCGGCAGGTAATGGGCGAGGTGATAGCCGAAGGCGATGGGCACGAGCGCGGGGGCCAGGCTGCGGAAGGCGCGAAGAAGGCCGGTGGTTCCAGCAAGGCGCAGGCCGGCCTCCGTGGTCATCGCGAAGACGAGCGCGAGCCCGGACACGAAGGCCAGAAGCCCCGCAAGGTTCGGAAGAACGGTGAAGGACCGTCCGGCGAATTCCAGCGGGTTGAAGCCGAGCGCGGCGATCCAGAGGAAGGTCTCGTTCAGCCCGTCGAAGCTGCCGGTTCCGAGCATTGCGACGAGGAACAGCGCCGCGCCGAGCGGCGGCGGCCGGCACAGGAGCTGCCAGCCCGGCAGACCGATTCGGCCTCGCGCGACCGGTGCGAGGGCGGCATAGGCGGCAAACAGGCGGCCCAGCCCCTCGGCGCGTCTCAGCCAGCGCGGCCCGCACAGGAGCGTGCCGACGAAGTGGAGCGCCCAGTAGCAGGCCGTCATCGTCGCCAGCGTCTCCGGGTCGGTCGGTGCCGGATGGGCGAGGAGGACGGCGGCGATTCCGAGATAGGAGGCGAGCGCGATGGCATGGCCGCCGGCGGCCGTCAGATGCAGCTGCGGCCGCACGCCAAGGCGGCGGCAAAACCTAGCCGGTGCGTGCCATGGGTTGAGGTGGCGCCAGAGATCCCCGGCGATGGCCTGCAGGACGGGCAGGATCACCCACAGCAGGAACCAGACGGCGAGCGGCAGCAGGTTCTTCTTCGGATCGTGCGGGCCAAGAAGGCCAATGGCAACAAGCGCGGCGAGGCAAAGGAACCCGACAGTTCCGGCGATGCGACTTGGCGACCGGCGGCCGGGCCGGCCGACGCGGCGCGTGGCGAACAGCCGCTCGGTCGCCCGCGCCGGAAGAACCGAGACAAGCAGAACCGTCAGCACCACCGTCGCCACCCCGGCGGCGATGTAGGCGCCGGTCGGCAGGAGCAGCACGAAGCCGCCCTCGGAGGCGTGGGCGAAGGCCGGGCCCGGCAGGCAGAGGGCGAGAGGGAGCGCGCGTCGCATCCGCCGACTATCGACAGGGGCGGGGCCGGCGCGCAAGGGTGGGACGTTGACTTTGCCCGGGCAGGGCGAAATCATTTGCACACGAACAATCGGCGAGGGGACGGGATGGCGACGGGACGTGTGGTCGGCGTGGATGTGGGCGGCACCTTCACCGACCTCGTCCTGATCGAGCCGGGCGGCGTGCGCCTCGCCAAGGTGCCCTCGACCACCGACAACCAGGCCTTCGGCGTGATGGCGGCGCTGGCCGAGGCGGGGGTCGATCTCGCCGCGCTCGACCTCATCGTCCACGGCACCACGACGACGACAAACGCGGTCCTGGAGCGCAAGCTCGCGCGCACCGGCCTGATCACCACGGCGGGCTTTCGCGACGTTCTGGAACTCGGCCGCCGGACCCGGCCGCAGCCCTACGGGATGACCGGCGAGTTCACCCCGCTGATCCCGCGCGACCTGCGCCTGGAGGTGCCCGAACGGATGGACGCGGGCGGCGAGGTGGTCACGCCGCTCGACGAGGCGGCGGTTCTCGAGGCCGGACGCAAACTCCTGGACGCGGGCTGCGTCTCTGTCGTCGTCCACTTTCTCCACGCCTATGCCAATCCCGCGCACGAGCTGCGTGCCGGCGAGGTGCTGCGTGGGGTCTGGCCGAACGATCATATCACCATGGGCCACGCGCTCCTGTCGGAAAGCCGCGAGTTCGAGCGCGGCGTGACGGCGGCGGTCAACGCCTCGGTCCAGCCGCTGCTCGAGCGCTATCTGAGGCGGCTCGAGGACGAGCTGGCGGCGGGCGGCTACACCGGCGAGCTTCTGGTGATGAACGGCAACGGCGGCACCGTCTCGTCGCGGACGGTGGCCCGCGAGGCGGCCAAGACGGTGATGTCGGGCCCCGCTTCGGGTGTCATGGCTGCGGCCTTCACCGGGCGGCGCGCCGGCTTTCCCGACCTTCTGACCTACGACATGGGCGGCACCTCGACCGACGTCGCGCTGATCCGGGGCGCCGAACCTTCTGTCTCGAACGAGATCGAGATCGAGTACGCGATGCCGATCCACGTGCCGATGGTCGACGTCCGCACGGTCGGGGCAGGTGGAGGGTCGATCGCGCGAGTGAACGCGGCCGGCCTTCTGGAGGTCGGCCCGGAAAGCGCCGGTTCCGTTCCCGGCCCGATCTGCTACGGCCGCGGCGGGACCCAGCCGACGATTTCCGACGCGAACCTCCTTCTCGGCCGGCTCGATCCCGCGCGGCTGAAATCGGTCGAAGGCGGCGTTTCGCTGGATGATGTCGAGCGCATCTTCGCCGGGACTCTCGGTGCACCCCTCGGCCTCACGCCGGTCGAGGCAGCCGAGGCGGTCGTCCGGCTGGCCAACATCAAGATGGCCGGGGCGGTGCGCATGGTCTCGATCTCGCTCGGCCAGGACCCGCGCGACTTCGCGCTCTTCGCCTTCGGTGGGGCGGGGCCCTTGCACGCCACCGCCCTGGCGCGGGAACTCGGCGTGCCGCGGGTCCTTGTCCCGGCGCGGCCAGGCATCACCAATGCGCTTGGCTGTACGATCGCCGACTTCCGGCACGACTTCGTCACGACGCTGAACACGGCCCTGGACCGGCTCGATCCCGTGCGCCTGGCCGAGGTCCTCACCGAACAGGCCGCCGAGGGCGAGCGCCTGATCGCCGCCGAGCGCGCCGAGGTGCGCGAGGTCCGCCGGCTATTCTCGCTCGACATGCAGTTCATCGGCCAGACGCACCTTCTGCGCGTTCCGCTCGAGGGACCCGAGATCGGCCGCGAGGCGCTCCAGGCCCGGTTCGAGGAGGTCTACCACCGCCGCTTCCGCGTGCGCCTGCCGGAAATCCGCGCCGCGGTCGTCAACGCGAACTGCTCGGTCATCGGACGTCGCGCCGAGGTCGATCTCGGCCGCCTGATCGATCCGGCGGGCCGCAAGGCGAAACTGGCCGACGCAGAGACAGGCGCCCGCAAGGTCCGCTTCGATGGCGCCTGGCACGAGACGCCGATCTACCGGCGCGATCATCTCCCCGACGCCTTCCGCCTCACTGGTCCGGCGGTCATCGAACAGATGGACACGACCATCCTGATCGAGCCGGGCGATACAGCCGAAGGCATCGCGGACGGCAACATCCTCGTCACGCTGGGGGCGGCAAATGCTTGATCCGATCACCCTCACCGTAATCCAGGCCGGCCTGCAACAGGTCTGCGACGAGATGGACCTTGCCTTCTCGCGCGCCGCCTTCTCGCCGGTCATTGCCGAGGCGAACGACCGTTCGGACGGCATCTATTCCGCCGAGGACGGCTCGCTGATTGCGCAGGGTGCAGGGGGCCTTCCGGTCTTCGTCGGCACGATGCAGTATTCGACCCGCACGCTGGTCGAGCGTATCCGCACCGGCCTCACAGCCGCGCCGAAACCGGGCGACATCTACATCGTCAACGATCCCTATCTCGGCGGCACCCATCTGATGGACGTGCGTTTCGCCAGGCCCTTCTACCGTGACGGCGAGATCTTCTGCTGGCTTTCGAACACCGGCCACTGGCCCGATACCGGCGGCGCGGTTCCCGGCGGCTTCTCGGCCTCGGCCACCGCCGTCGAGCAGGAGGGGCTGCGGCTGCCACCGGTGCGCCTCTTCAAGGAGGGCGAGCTAGATCCCGAAATCTACGCGATCATCACCTCGAACATCCGCGTCGCCGACCAGCGCATCGGAGACGTCCGGGCGCAGGCCGCCGCGCTCGAGGTCGGGGCCGACCGGCTGACCGCGCTCCTCGACCGCTACGGCGACGACACGGTCCGCGCGGCGATCGCCGAGCTTCGCGCCCGCGCCGCCACCCAGATGCGCGCCTTCATCGCGGATATCCCCCAGGGCGACCACCGCGCGACCGCCTGGGTCGACAGCGACGGCGTGGTGAACGAACCGCTCGCCATCCGGCTGAACGTCAGCCGGCAGGGCGACGGGCTGACCTTCGACTTCGCCGGATCGTCGACGCCCTGTCTCGGGCCGATGAATTCGGTTCGTGCCACGACCTATTCGTCCGTTTACCTTGCCATGCGCCATATCTTCCCCGAAGTCCCGATCAGCGCCGGCGCGTTCGAGCCGCTGACCATCACGGGGATCGAGGGCACCTTCCTCGACGCGACCTACCCGCGCCCGGTCTCGGGCTGCGCCGCCGAGGTGAGCCAGCGGATCGCCGAGGCGGTCTTTGCCGCGCTGGTCGAGGCTCTGCCGGATCGCGTCACGGCGGCACCCGCCGGCACCTCGGGCAACTTCGCGCTCGGCGGTCACGATCCGGCGCGCGGGCGCGACTACGTCATGTACCAGATCTCGGGTGGCGGATATGGCGGCAACGCCGGGCATGATGGCCTCTCGAACGGGTGCTCGACCATCGGCATCTCGAAGGCGCCGCCGGTCGAGATCATGGAGCAGGCCTTCCCCGTCCTCTACCACCGCTACGCGCTGCACGAGGGGTCGGGCGGGGCCGGTCGGCAGCGCGGCGGTTTCGGTCTCGACTACGAGGTCGAGATCCGGCGTGGCGAGGCTCGGGCAAGCTTCGTGATGGACCACGGACGCTTCGGACCGCAGGGCGTCCTTGGCGGCAGGGACGGCGCGCCGAACCAGGTGACGGTCTGGCGCGGCGGCGTGGCCTACGTGCCCGAACACCTGTCCAAGGAGCAGGATATCCCGCTCTCCGCCGGCGACCGCGTCCATGTCCGGACGCCCGGCGGCGGCGGCTACGGAGATCCCTTCGAACGCCCGCCCGCTGCCGTCGCCGAAGACGTGCGGCTGGGCCGCTACACGGCGGACGAGGCACGCGCCCTTTTCGGTGTCGTGCTGACCGGGGGAGGGATCGACGAGGCGGCCACCGCGGTGCTTCGCCAGCCGGAGCGCGGGTAAGCGGGCCGAGGCCAGTGCCGGGGCCCGCCACGCGAGACCGTGCCGCATGCCGCTTCCGGCGGCGAGCCGTTCAGGGCGCCAGCCTTGCCGAGAGGCCCCGCGCGAACGCCCGCGAGCGTCATGTCCCGCGAAACTCGATCGCCACGTGCCGGAGAACGATGGGCGAGAATCGCACGCTACGGCATCCTTTCCTCTCGGCGATCAGAAAGTCCGGAGCACAACCCACTTCGGGCTGCCGGACGCGGAGCGGCTTCAGAAGTCTCGGACCAGGCTGAGTGCGAAGTCGGGGGCCGATCGGGCCGCCGGGCGGTAGAGAGGCGCGCAGGGTCCTGTTTCCGCCGCCCCGCGGGATGCCCCGGCCTCCCGAAAGCCTCGTCTGGACGCCCGACCGGGAATCGCGCGTTCCGACCGACCAAGTCGCGCCGACAGACCAGGCCTTCCGCTATGTGCCGTCCGGTCGCGAGCCGCCTTGCACGGCGTGTGCCACCACTTGGTTTGTAGCGTGCCTCACAACGGGGGAACGCCCGGACCGCTCGGCGCCAGTCTGGACCAACGCAGGTCACCCCATCGGATCGCGCCTTTCGTCATTCCTCCCTGCCCGGGGCGAAAAGGTCGAAGTCCGGCAGGCCACCCTCCTGCTCAATCGACCGGCCCAGAAGCCGGGCGGAAAGCTCGGCGAGCTTGGC
>JBNLCA010000057.1:0-11547 GCA_050303575.1 Paracoccaceae bacterium | reverse complement strand
CTGGCCGCCCGGCGTGCCGCGCGAGGTCCTCCCGACGGACCACAGCCTCGCCGATAACCTGCGACGCGCCGCCGAACGCTGGCCCGACCGCCCGGCGCTGCACTACTACGGCCGCGACTGGACCTACGCGCAGCTCTGGGCCGAGGTCGAGGCCTTGGCGGGCTGGCTGCAATCGGCTGGCGTGACGAAGGGCGACCGCGTCCTTCTCTATGTCCAGAACAGCCCGCAATACGTGATCGGCTACTACGGCATCCTGCGCGCCGACGCGGTGGTGGTGCCGGTCAACCCGATGAACCGCGTCGGCGAGATGGAATACCTTGTCGCCGACACCGGCGCGCGGATCGCCATCGCCGGGCACGAGCTTCTGCCCAATGTCGCCGGGCTCATCGGCCGCGGTCTCGACGAGGTGCTTGTCGCGACCTATGCGGCGCTCGCCGATCCGGCGCACGCGCCCGCGCTTCCCGACACGCTTGCGGCACTTGACCCCGCGAACGTTCATGGCCCTGGCCTGACGCGCTGGACCGATGCGCTGGCCGCCGGCCGCCGGCCAGGCCCGGCGACGGCCGGCCCGGACGACCTTGCCGTGATCCCCTATTCCTCGGGCACGACCGGCGCGCCGAAAGGCTGCATGCACAGCCACCGCACGATGCAGGCCTCGACCTGGGCGAACATCCTCTGGAACCCGGTCACCGAGACCGACATCCACCTCGTCACGCTGCCGCTCTTCCACGTCACCGGGATGCAGTCATCGATGAACGGGCCGCTGGCCACTGGCGGACAGCTTGTCATCCTGACCCGCTGGAACACCCGCGCGGCAGCCGAGCTGATCGAACGCCACAGGCCGACGCGCTGGCGCTCGATCTCGACGATGATGATCGACCTCATCAATGACCCCGACCTCGAACGCTACGATTTCTCCAGCCTCGCCATGCTGGGCGGCGGCGGCGCGGCGATGCCGGACGCCGTGGCGAAGAAGCTGAAGGACCGGCTGAACCTCGACTACATCGAGGGCTACGGCCTTTCCGAGACGATGGCGGGCACGCACGTCAACCCACCCTGGCGGCCCAAGCGCCAGTGCCTCGGAATCCCGATCCTGAGCGTCGACAGCCGCATCCTCTCGCTCGAGGACGGACGCGAGCTGGGGCCGGGCGAGCCGGGCGAGATCGCCATCCACTCGCCGCAGGTGTTCCTTGGCTACTGGCGCAACCCCGAGGCGACGGCGGAGGCATTCCTCGAGATCGACGGCAAGCCGTTCTTCCGCACCGGCGATATCGGCACCTACGATGACGAGGGCTATTTCTTCATGGTCGACCGGGTTAAGCGGATGATCAACGTCTCAGGCTTCAAGGTCTGGCCAGCCGAAGTCGAGACGATGATGCTGCGCCATCCCGGTATCGCCGAGGCCTGCGTCATCGGCGTGCCCGACGAACGCCGCGGCGAATGCGTCTGCGCCCATGTCGTGCAGGCGCGCGGATGCGCGGCGACCGAGGGCGAGATCATCGACTGGTGCCACGGCCAGATGGCCGCCTACAAATGCCCCAGCAGGATCATCTTTACCGACGCGCTGCCGAAATCGGGGGCGGGCAAGGTCCAGTGGCGCGACCTGACCGAGGCGGCGCGCCTTGGGGCCTAGGATTGACAGCCGCCGCCGGCAAAGGCAGGAGACCCGAGGGGAACGGACGTACCATCATGCGTAAACGTGCGAGTTCGACAGAGACACCGGACGAGGCGGGCGAGAACGGCGACCGCCAGTTCGTGACCGCGCTCCAACGCGGGCTCGAGGTGCTGCGGGCGTTTAGGCCGTCCGACCTTCAGGGCCTCGGCAACCGCGAGATCGCGCAGCGAACGGGGCTGCCGAACTCGACCATCTCGCGGCTGACCTACACGCTTCTGAAGCTCGGCTACCTGATCTACGACGAGACGACCGGCCGCTACCGCGTCGGTGTCCCGGTCCTGAGCCTTGGTTATGCCAGCCTCGGCGGCTCGTGGCTTCGCGACATCGTCCAGCCGCGCATCCAGGAACTGGCCGACGCCTGCGGCGACGGGGTGCTAGTGGCGCTGGGCGGGCGCGACGAGATGTCGATGACCTACATCGCCTGCGCGCGCTCGGTCGGGGTCATCTCTCTGCAACTGAACGTCGGCTCGCGTATCTCGCTTGCCCGCTCGGCGATGGGCCGCGCCTACATCGCCGGTTGCAGTGCGGCCGAGCGCGAGAAGATCCTGTCCGCGATCCGCGAGCGGACGCCGCCCGAGGACGTCGACCGCATCCTCTCCGAGATCGAGGAGGCCCGCGCCCAGATCGCCGAGCGCGGCTTCTACGCCAGCATCGGCGCCTGGAAGTCGGACGTGAACGCCGTCTCGGTGCCCTATGTGCCGCCCGACGCTTCGAGCCCGCCGATGGCTTTCAACCTGGGCGGCCCTGCCTACCTGCTTCCCCGCAAGAAGCTGGTGAACGATTTCGGGCCGCGTCTGGTCGAGCTCGTTCACGGCCTCGGCCGCTACTGAAATTCTCGCCCCCGGCCGGGTTTACACCCTTTGTCTGCGCTCCGCCCTGCGGTAATAATTTCCGAAACGGGAGGACCGCAATGTACGGTTTGATGATGCACCGTCCGCTGATGATAGCGGACATCCTCACCTATGCCGCCGAGACCTATCCGGACGGACGGATCGTCTCGGTCCGGACCGAGGGCGACATCCACAGCCAGACCTATCCCCAGACACTGCGCCGCACCTCGCAGCTGGCGCACGCGCTGAAGGGCCTCGGCATCGGCGACGCCGACCGGGTGGCGACGCTGGCCTGGAATGGCTACCGCCATTTCGAGCTCTACTATGCGATCTCCGGGATCGGCGCGATCTGCCACACGATCAATCCCCGGCTGTCTGCCGAGCAGATGATCTACATTGTCAACCATGCCGAGGACCGGGTGCTCTTCACCGACGTCACGTTCGTGCCGATCCTCGAAGCTGTCGCCGCGCAGCTGCCGAAGGACATGCGCTACGTCATCATGACCGACCGGGCGCACATGCCCGAGACGAAGCTTCCCGGCGTGCTCTGCTACGAGGAGCTGCTGGCGGGCCAGCCGGAAAGCTACGACTGGCCGACGCTCGACGAGAACACCGCGGCGGGCCTGTGCTATACATCCGGCACGACGGGCAACCCGAAGGGTGCGCTCTACACCCATCGCTCGACGCTCCTTCATGCGCTGATGACCGGCATGGTCCACCCCGGGACATTCTTCGAGGGCAGCCGCGTCCTTCCGGTGGTGCCGCTCTTCCACGTCAACGCGTGGGGCATGCCGTATTCCGGTCCGCTCGCCGGGGTCGACATCATCTTTCCGGGACCGAAGCTCGACGGCGCGAGCGTCTACGACCTGATGGATGCCGAGGAGGTGATTTCAGCCTGGGGCGTGCCGACCGTGTGGCAGGGACTACTCGCCACGATCCGCGAGCGTGGCCGCCCGCCGAAGGGCTTTGCCGAGATGATCGTCGGCGGCTCGGCCGCGCCGCCGACCCTGATCGGCGCCTTCGAGGAGATGGGCGTCACCGTCTGCCACGCCTGGGGCATGACCGAGATGAGCCCGGTCGGCAGCCACGGCAACCTGCCCGCCGCGCTGAAGAAGAAACCCTTGGCTGAAAAGCTGCCCTACAAGACCAAGCAGGGCCGCCGCGTCTTCGGCGTCGAGTTCAAGATCGTCGACGACAATGGCAACCGCCTGCCGCACGATGGCAAGGCGGCCGGCGAGCTCTTCGTGCGCGGCAATGCGATCGTCTCGGGCTACTTCAACGACCCCGAGGCGACCAAGAAGGCGCTCGACGCCGAGGGCTGGTTCGGCACCGGCGACGTTGCCTCGATCGATCCGAAGGGCTTCCTGACGATCCAGGATCGGGCGAAAGACCTGATCAAGTCGGGCGGCGAGTGGATCTCGTCCATCGACCTCGAGAACGCGGCGCTGACCACCCCGGGCATCGCCACCTGCGCCGTGATCGCCGTACCGCACCCCAAGTGGGACGAGCGCCCGATCCTGATCGCGGTGACGGAGCCCGGTGCCGAGCCGACGCTGGCCCAGGTCCACAAGCAGCTCGAGGGGCATTTTGCCAAGTGGCAGTTGCCCGACGACCTGGTGCTGGTCGAGGCGCTGCCGCTGACTGCGACCGGAAAGGTGTCGAAGCTGACGCTGCGCCAGACGTTCGCCGACTACGTCCACCCCGACCAGCGCAAGGTCGGCTGAGCCGGCCCTACACTTCCAGCCATTCGGCCCGCACGTCGTCGCGCGTGCGGAACTCTTCCGGCGTGCCGGAATAGACGATCTCGCCGTGGCCCATCACATAGACGCGCGCCGCGATCTTGAGCGCGATCGACAGTTTCTGCTCGACCAGCAGGATCGCGACGCCGGCCTTGGCGATCCCCGCGATCATCTCGCCCACCTGCTGGACGATCCGTGGCGCCAGCCCCTCGGTCGGCTCGTCGATGATGATGAGGTCTGGGTCGCCCATCAGCGTCCGGCAGATGGTCAGCATCTGCTTTTCTCCGCCCGAAAGCACGCCGGCGTCGGTGTCCGCGCGCTCCTTCAGGTTGGGGAACATGTCGAGCATCTGATCGATGCTCCACTTGCCCGGACGGCGCATGTCCTTGATGCCGAGCACCAGGTTGTCGCGCACCGTCATCATCGGGAAGATGTCACGGTTTTCCGGCACGTAACCCAGGCCCAGCCGCGCGATCTGGTGGCTTTCCAAACCGGCGATGGGTTGGCCCTTGAAGGTGATCTCGCCCTTCGGCACGACCTCGCCCATGATCGCCTTGGCGGTGGTCGAGCGCCCCACCCCGTTGCGGCCGAGAAGCGCGACCACTTCGCCCGGCATGATATCGAGCGTCACACCGCGCAGGACGTGGCTCTTGCCGTAGTAGGCGTGAAGGTCGCGGACCGACAGCATGGGCTCGGCACTCATGCCGCATCCCCCGGCAGGCTCTCGTCGCCCAGATAGGCCTCGCGCACCTTCGGGTTGCCGCGGATCTCGGACGGCGCGCCGGTCGCGATGATCTCGCCGTAGACCAGGACCGAGATCCGGTCGGCCATGTTGAAGACGACGCCCATGTCGTGCTCGACGATGATGAGGGTGCGGCCCTCTGTGGCGTGGCGGATCAGCTGAATGGCCCGTTCGGTCTCGGAGTTGCTCATCCCGGCAGTCGGTTCGTCCAGCAGGATCACCTTGGCGTCCCCCGCGATGGTGATCGCGATCTCCAGCGTGCGCTGATCGGCATAGGACAAAAGTGCCGCCGGCAGGTTCGCCTTGTCGGTCAGTTGCACCCGGTCGAGGATCTCGGCGGTCCGTTCCTGCACCTCGCGCAGGTTTCCAATGTTTCGCCAGAACGAATAGCCCTGCCCCAGCGACCACAGCACGCCGCAGCGCACGTTCTCGCGCACCGTCATGTTGTGGAAGATGTTCGAGACCTGGAAGCTGCGTGCGAGGCCCTTGCGCGTGACCTGGTAGGGAGTGAGCCCGCCGATCTCTTCGCCGAAAAGTCTGATCGAGCCTTTCGTCGGCGCAAACCGCCCGGTGATCAGGTTGAACAGGGTCGACTTCCCGGCTCCGTTCGGCCCGATGATCGCGTGGCGTTCGCCCGGAGCCACGTCGAGGTTCACGCCGTTCATGATGCGGATCGGACCGAAGCTCTTGTGCAGGTCGGTGACGGAGAGCGCCGGCTGGGTCATGGGCCCGTCTCCCGTTCGCGATGGACGGTGCGCAGAATGAAAGTGCCGGCGCCAAGGAACATGGCCGCGGCGATCCAGGTCACCGGGCTCCCGTGGTCCATTTCCCAGCCGAGAGGCGCAAAGACCTCGCCGAACCCGTCCGACCAGCGGACCGAGACCTCGACCACGATCACGATCCCAACCAGAAGGACGACAAGGCCGGTGAGCGTGCCCGCGGCCTTCAGCGCCACCTCGCGGCGCGCGGGACCGCGCAGCCCGGCCCAGAGTCCGAAAAGGATTCCGGCAAGCCCGCCAGGCGCGTACATCACGACCGCGATGAAGAGGAGGCCGAGATACATCAGCCATGCCTTGGTGAAGTCCGACAGGTCCGCCTGCATGTAGGTCAGCAGGATCGCTCCCAGCGCCGGACCGGCGAAGAAGCGGATGCCGCCGATATAGGCCATGATGATGACGAAGCCCGACGGCGTCAGCGAGAGCGCGATCGGCGTGAAAATCTCGTAGTTCACCGCCGACATGCCGCCCGCGAGGCCCGCGAACGCCCCCGCGAAGATGAAGACCAGGTAGCGCACCCGCGTCGGATCGTAGCCGATGAACTCCATCCGCTCGGCATTGTCGCGCGTCGCTTCCGAGAGCTTGCCGAGGGGCGTGCGGGTGAACGCATACATCCCCGCGACACCGACGAAGGTCCAGAACGCGATGAACCAGTAGACCTGGGCCGGCGGGCCGAGCGAGAGGCCGAGGAACTCGATCCCCGATGTGCGGTCGGCCGAGATGCCCTGCTCGCCGCCGAAGAGCGAATCGAACATGAAGCCCGCAGCCGCGACCAGTTCCGCGACGCCGAGCGAGATCATCGCGAAGGGCGTGCCCGACCGTTTGCACGAGGGCCAGCCGATCACCGCGCCGGCAAGCGCCCCCATCGCGAAGCCGAAGGCCGGCATCGAGAAGACCGGGACATGGCCCCAAAGGCCGGTGCCCTCGTCGATCCAGTTCATGATGTGGACGCAGAAATAGCCGCCGAGGCCCAGATAGACCGCGTGGCCGAAGGTCAGAAGCCCGGCGCGTCCGAGCAGCATGTTGAACGACAGCGCGAAGACCATGTTGATGCCCATCGTGATGAGCAGGTTGTAGGTCGTCCGCGACGGCCCGAAGAGCGGGATCACCGCCAGCACGACGGCGAAGAGGATGAAGGGCAGGATCCGGGCGCGGAACTTCTCGGCCGCGCTCGGCGCCAGCCGCATTGGCGAGGCGGAGGTCATCGTGCCGCTCACAGCTCGCGGTCCCCCATCAGGCCGCGCGGGCGGACGAGAAGGATCAGGATGAGCGCGATGTAGGGGATCATCGGCGCCAGCGACGCGATGGTGATCGAGCCGACCTCGGATGTCGGGCTGAGGCCGAGGAAGCCGAAGATATCGGCGAAGGAGGCGTTCACCGCGACCGCCGAGGTCTGCAGGATGCCAAGGAGCATCGCCGCGATGAAGGCGCCCTCGAGACTGCCGAGGCCGCCGACGATGACCACGACGAAGACGATCGGCCCCATCGCCGAGGCCATCGCCGGATCGGTGATGAAGTAGTTGCCGCCGATCACCCCGGCGAGCCCGGCAAGCGCGCAGCACGCGCCGAAGACCAGCATGAAGATGCGCGGCACGTTATGGCCGAGATGCCCCACCATGTGCGGATGGCTGAGCGCCGCCTGGATGATCAGCCCGACGCGCGTGCGCTTGAGAAGATACCACAGCGCGGCCAGCATCGAGACCGCGACGAAGATCACGAAGATTCGGTAGGCCGGGTATTGTGCGCCGTAGATGGTGAAGAGCGGGAAGTTCAGCTCGGCCGGGACCTGGTAGGGCACCGAGGTCCGGCCCCAGATGATCTTGACCAGCTCGCCGATCAGGTAGGCGACGCCGAAGGTGAAGAGAAGTTCCGCCACGTGTCCGTTGGCATGGACCCGTCTCAGCCCCCAGCGCTCGACCCCCATGCCGATGATCCCGACACCGATGGGTGCCAGGATCAGCGCCGGCCAGAATCCGACAAAGCCCGAGATGGTGAAGGCGAAATACGCACCCAGCATGTAGAAGCTGGCATGCGCGAAGTTGAGGACGCCCATCATCGAGAAGATCAGCGTCAGGCCGCTCGACAGCATGAACAGGATCAGCCCGTAGATGACCCCGTTCAGGAGCGAGAAGATGATCGTTTCCATGAAGGTCCGCCTCAGGTCGGGGGCGCCGCGCACGGGCGGCGCCCCCATTCGGGGAGGTTACTCGGGACGCTGCATCTCGCAGGTCGTCGGCATCTCGGCTGCGGCGGCCTCGATCTTGCCGCCGTCGACCACGACCCATCCCAGCGAGGTGTTGTCGACCGTGAACTCGACCCCGTCAGCGACCGTCGAGATGTAGAGGTCCTGCTGGATCTGGTGATCCTCGGCCCGCATCGTCACGCTGCCGTAGGCCTCGTCCAGCGACATGCCTTCCATCGCCTTCGCAACGGCGATCGGATCGTTGGACCCGGCCTCGTTCGCGGCCTTGGCGAACATGTTTATCGTGTTGAAGGCGCGGTGATAGTAATAGTCGTAGTCCGGGAACCGCTCCTTGTACTCGGTGATCAGCGCCTTTTGCGTATCGTCCGTCGGGATGTTGGTCACCGCCTCGGACACCTGGAAGAGCTTGCCCGCTGCGCCCGGACCCACTGCCGCGACGGTGCCGAGGCTGCCACCGTAGAATGTGAGGTACGGCACATCCGAACCCGAATCGGCCGCGGCCTTGGCCAGAAGCTGCATGTCCTGGCCCCAGTTGCCGGTGATGACGGCCTGTGCGCCCGACGAGATGATCTTCTGCACGTAGGGCGTGAAGTCGGTGACCTTGGCGAGGGGGTGAAGCTCGTTGCCGACGATCTCGATATCGGGGCGCTTCTCGGCCAGCTGGCCGGTCGCCGCGGCAGCCACCGCCTCGCCGAACACGTAGTCCTGGCCAAGGATATAGACCTTGGTGATGTCCGTCCGTTCCTGAAGCCAGTCGGTGATCGCGTTCATCTTCATGTCGGCGTGGCTGTCGAAGCGGAAGTGCCAGAACGAGCAGCCCTCGTTGGTGAAGGCGGGCGTCACCGCGGCGTAGTTGAAGTAGACGACCTCCTCGCCCGGGTTGCGCTCGTTGAACTTGTTCACGGCGTCGATCAGTGCCGCGGCGACGGACGAGCCGTTGCCCTGGATGATGAACCGCGCGCCGTCGTCGATGGCCTTCTGCAACTGCGCAAGCGATTCCTGCGGGTTCACCTTGTTGTCGTAGCCGGTGAGTTCGATCATCTCGCCATTGACGCCGCCGGCCTCGTTGATCTTTTCGACGGCAAGTTGGAAGGTCGTGTAGGCGGCTTCGCCGGAACTGCCCATTGGCCCCGACAGGGGATCGATGAACGCCATCTTCACATCGGCGAAGGCCGGAACGGAAACCGACGTAAGCGCTGCCGTCAGTGCGGCAGACATCCAGAGCTTCATGCTAGTTCCTCCCTTTTCGGATCGCGGGTCTTTGCCCGAACCCCTGTCGTCGATGAAACGGTCGGAACTTCGCCTTGTCAAGGAATCTGTGAAATTCTATTCTGCACTGCAAAACACGGGGAGGTGAGCCATTGAGACGATCCGGCGGCGCAGCCGCGAATTTCGCCTTGGGCTCCAAGGGCCTGCAATGAAGGTGACGCGAGAGGAGATGGCCGCGCGCATCGGCCAGGAAGTGGGTGTTTCGCGCTGGTTCGAGGTGACGCAGGCTATGGTCGACGCATTCGCCGACGTGACCGAGGACCATCAGTTCATTCACACCGATCCCGAGCGCGCGAAGGCGACGCCCTTCGGCGGCACGATCGCGCACGGCTTCCTCACTCTCTCGCTCCTCTCGGCGATGGTCTACGATGCGGTGCCCGCGATCGAGGGCGTGACGATGGGCGTGAACTATGGCTTCGACCGGGTGCGGTTCATCTCGCCGGTGAAGGTCGGCTCGCGCGTCCGGGCGCGCTTCGTGCTGACCGCGTTCGATCAGCGTGCGCCCGGCGAGGTGCAGTCGACGCTCGACGTCACGGTCGAGATCGAGGGCGAGGCGAAACCCGCGCTGTCAGCCACATGGCTGTCGCGCCGCTATTTCGGAGAAGAAGCATGATCCGGTTCGACGACCGCGTTGCCATCGTGACCGGCGCCGGTGTCGGCCTCGGCCGCAGCCATGCGCTGGGGCTGGCCGCGCGCGGTGCGAAGGTCGTGGTGAACGACCTTGGCGTGGCGACCGACGGCTCGGGCGGCAGTTCGGCCGCTGCCGAGGCCGTGGTGGCCGAGATCGTCGCCGCGGGCGGCGAGGCGATGGCGCATGGCGCCAGCGTCACCGACGCGGCGCAGGTCGAGGACATGGTGGCGAAGACGCTCGCGCGCTGGGGCCGGGTCGACATCCTGGTCAACAACGCCGGCATCCTGCGCGACAAGACCTTCGCCAAGATGACTATGGACGATTTCCGCCTCGTGCTCGACGTGCACCTCGTCGGCTCGGCCATAGCGACCAAGGCGGTGTGGGACCATTTCCGCGAACGCCAGTATGGCCGCGTCGTCTTCACCACCTCGGCCTCGGGACTATACGGCAACTTCGGCCAGTCGAACTACGGCGCGGCCAAGGCCGGGATGCTGGGCCTGATGGGTGCACTGGCGCAGGAGGGCGCGAAGTACGGGATCCGGGTCAACATGCTCGCGCCGACCGCGGCGACACGGATGACTGACGGCCTTCTCCCCAAGGAGGTCTCGGATCTCCTCGCCCCCGAATCGATCACGCCCGGCCTTCTCATGCTCGTCTCGGACGACGCGCCGACGGGCATGATCCTCGGCGCGGGCGGCGGCTCGTTCACCGAGACGCTCATCACCGAGACGCCGGGCGTGGCGCTCACGGGCGAAGACCTGACACCCGAAGGCGTGCTCTCGCACCTCGCGCAGATCCGTGATCCGGACGGCGCGACGGTGATGGAGAACGCCTATTCGCAGACGAAGAAATACGCCCGCATGGCCGCCGAGAAGCTCGGCCTGCCTGTGCCTTGGGCCGACTGAGGAGAACCAGATGCGCGACGCCGTCATCGTATCCACTGCCCGCACGCCGATCGGCAAGGCCTATCGTGGTGCCTACAACGACACCCAGGCGCAGGCGCTGATCGGCCACGCGGTCCGCAACGCCGTCGAGCGCGCCGGGATTGACGGCGCCGAGGTCGAGGACTGCGTCATCGGCGCGGCGCTTCAGCAGGGATCGACCGGCGGCAACATTGGCCGGCAGGCGGCAATCCGTGCCGGGCTACCGGTGACGGTCGCCGGCATGTCGATGGACCGCCAATGTGCGTCCGGCATGATGGCCATCGCCACGGCGGCCAAGCAGGTGGTGTATGACGGGATGGACATCGTGGTGGGCGGCGGCGTCGAATCGATCTCGCTCGTCCAGAACGACAAGATGAACGCATTCCGCCGCACCGACCCCTGGATCACCGAGCACAAGCCGGCACTCTACATGACGATGCTCGAGACCGCCGAGATCGTCGCCGACCGTTACGGCATCAGCCGCGAGGATCAGGACGAATACGCCCTGCGCTCGCAGCAGCGCACCGCAGCTGCGCAACAGCGCGGCGCCTTCGATGACGAGATCGTTCCCGTGACCACCGTGATGAAGGTGGTGAACAGGGAGACCAAGGAAGTCTTGGACCGCGAGGTCACGCTGGAGAAGGACGAGGGCAACCGCCCCTCGACCACCGCCGAAGACCTTGCCGGATTGCAGCCGGTCTTCAAGGACGGCCAGCGCGTGAAGGAGGGACGGCACATCACCGCCGGCAACGCCAGCCA
>JBNLCA010000056.1:0-2544 GCA_050303575.1 Paracoccaceae bacterium | reverse complement strand
TTGCGCCAGTAGGGTCTCAGCGAGAAGGCGTCCATCAGCATCAGGAGCGGCAGCATCAGCCCGACCGCCAGGCCGGGCTCGATCACCAGCGCCAGCAGAGGTGTCGCCGCGAAGGCCGCGCCCGAGCCGAATCCGGCCTTCGACACGCCGGCGAAGATCACCGCCGGGATCGCCAAGGCGAAAAACAATAGGTCGAAACTCATGCGCTTTCTCCCCTGCCGACGCATAGACCCTGGCCGGGGCGGGTTCCAGACCCTCCGTTAGCGGTCACGGAATGCCGCCGCACCTTGCGCGCCGGGGCATCACGGCTTACCCATCCGCCCGAAATCCACGTGGAACGAATCCACCCTGGAACGGAGAGACTCCATGGCCAGACCCAAGATCGCCCTCATCGGCGCCGGACAGATCGGCGGCACGCTTGCCCACATCGCGGCGCAGAAGGAACTGGGCGACGTCGTCCTCTTTGACATCGCCGAGGGCGTTCCGCAGGGCAAGGCGCTCGACATCGCGGAATCCGGCCCGTCGGCAAGGTTCGACGCGGCGCTTTCCGGTGCGAACGGGTACGAGGCGATCGAGGGCGCGGATGTCTGCATCGTCACCGCGGGCGTGCCGCGCAAGCCCGGCATGAGCCGCGACGACCTTCTGGGCATCAACCTGAAGGTCATGAAATCTGTGGGCGAGGGCATCAAGAAGCACGCCCCGAACGCCTTCGTGATCTGCATCACCAACCCGCTCGACGCGATGGTCTGGGCGCTGCGCGAGTTCTCGGGCCTGCCGCACGAGAAGGTCGTCGGCATGGCGGGCGTCCTCGACTCGGCCCGTTTCCGGCATTTCCTGTCGCTCGAGTTCGGCGTCTCGATGAAGGACGTCACGGCGTTCGTCCTCGGCGGTCACGGCGACACGATGGTGCCGCTCGCGCGCTATTCCACCGTCGCCGGCATCCCGCTTCCCGATCTCGTGACGATGGGCTGGACCACGCAGGAGAAGCTCGACGCGATCATCCAGCGTACCCGCGACGGCGGCGCCGAGATCGTCGGCCTTCTGAAGACCGGCTCGGCCTTCTATGCCCCCGCCACCTCGGCGATCGAGATGGCCGAGGCCTACCTCAAGGACCAGAAGCGCGTCCTGCCCTGTGCCGCCTACGTCAAGGGCGCCTACGGGCTGGACGGCCTCTATGTCGGCGTGCCGACCGTGCTGGGCGCGGGCGGGGTCGAGAAGATCATCGACATCAAGCTGAACGGCGACGAGCAGGGCATGTTCGACAAGTCGGTGGGCGCCGTGAAAGGCCTGGTCGAGGCCTGCAAGGGCATCGACCCGACGCTTGGCTGAGGCACATAAGGCTGGACCGTTTGGGGCCGGGTATTCCCCGGCCCCTTTTTCTTTGGCGGGAAGCCCTCGGTGGCATGCTCATTCGTCAGGCGCTGCGGTGATCGCAGTCCGCCCGGTTTGTGGGCAATTCCGCTTCCACAAGCACATTGCCGCGTCGCATGCGCGCTCTCGCGGCAGGCGCGACGATACGCCTGATGGATTTTCGCGCAACGGAGGGCAGGTTCGGGCAGAACAACAACCAATGTCCACCGGGGAACCATCCATGTTGCGTACCGCCTTCGCCGGCCTTGCCGCCGTCCTGATCTCTACCGCCGTCAATGCCGAAACCGACATGCCCTTCGCGCTCGACTGGAAGTTCGAGGGGCCGGCGGCGCCTTACTTCGTCGCGATCGACAAGGGCTATTTCGCGGCCGAGGGCCTGACGGTCGAGATCAGCGAGGGCGCGGGCTCGCTTGACGCCATCCCGAAGGTAGCGACCGGCGCCTTCCCGATCGGGTTTGCCGACATCAACAGCCTGATGAAGTTCCTCGACCAGAACCCGGGCGCGCCGGTCATCGCCGTGATGATGATCTACGACAAGCCGCCCTTCGCCATGGTTGGCCGCAAGTCGCTGGGGATCGAGGCGCCGGCCGACATCCAGGGCAAGGTGCTGGGCGCGCCGCCGCCGGACGGCGCCTGGGCGCAGTTCCCGATCTTCGCCGCCGAGAACGGCATCGACATGGCGACCGTCACCGTCGAACCCGTCGGCTTCCCGACGCGCGAGCCCATGCTGGCCGAGGGGCAGGTCGCCGCGGTCACCGGCTTCAGCTTCTCGTCGACGCTGAACCTCAAGCGGCTTGGCGTCCCGGCCGATGACCTTTCGGTGATCCTCATGGCCGACCACGGCGTCGCGCTCTACGGCAACGCGATCATCGTCAACACCGACTTCGCCGAGGCGAACCCCGAGGCGGTGACCGGTTTCCTCAAGGCCGTGGCGCAGGGCTGGAAGGATGCCGTCGCCGACCCTGCAGCCGCCATCGCCAGCCTGATCGAGCGCAACCCGGCCGCGGACGCGGATCTCGAGACCGAACGGCTTCAAATGGCCATCGCCGACAACGTGATGACCGACTGGGTCAAGGCGAACGGCCTCGGCGGCATCGACGACGCCCGCATGGCGACCGCCATCGAGCAGACGAAATCGGTCTACGAGTTCACCAACGCGCCGGACGCGGCGCT
>JBNLCA010000055.1:0-7087 GCA_050303575.1 Paracoccaceae bacterium | reverse complement strand
ATCGCCGTCCAGCCGAACCCGTTCTCGCCGGGCGAAACTGTCGTGGTGCCGCGCACCGAGGCCTCGATCGACGAGGAACCGGGCACGATGCTCGCCGACATTCCCGGCTCGGCCTCGCTCTCGGACGTCGTTGCCGGTCTGAACGCACTTGGCGTCTCGCCGCGCGACATGATCGACATCCTCAACAGCATCAAGGCCGCCGGCGCGCTCCACGCCGAGTTCATCGTCCGCTGACGACGCCGCACGACGGGTCGGTCACAACCGGTATCGGGCAGGAGCCACGGCTTGCGCCGGGGTCCGGCGTTCAGGGACTCAAGCCGACGTGCTCCAGTGAAGGCTGATGAAGGCGTATCCCAGATCCAGGATGACATGCCGATCATTCCAGTCGTCTAAGAGGACGAAGCAGGTCCAGGAACACGCGTCCGGAACCGGGATGCCGGCGAACCGTCGCAGGAAGTCCGCGTCCGCACCGAAGCTTGTCAGCGTCGAGAAGGACCTCGGAGAGGGCAGCGGTCCCGACCTGGTGTCGATCACCCGCTCAACAAACGTCTGGACGGTCGGGCACGATTGGTTCCTCCGCTCGGAGATGGCAATCTCGAGCCACTGTTCAGAGCTCGGATCATCGAACTCGAACTGATCGAAACGAAGCGTCTTCATGTGCGGACGATAACGCGAACGGCAGCCAGGCAGAAGTCTCGAGCTGGAAGAATCCGACCCGGCGGAAGACGGCCGAACTCTCCGCTCCGGCCGAAACGGCAAGGCCGGCGGTGCTGCCGGTGAGGCCGATGCGTCCTTGCCTCAATAAAGGAAATGTACGGTGCGAACCGTGCCGCTGCTACATATAGCTCCGTACCAGTGCCCCGGAGAGCAGCGTCCAGCCGTTCGCCACCACGAAGAAGGCGAGCTTGAACGGCATCGAGACGATCGCTGGCGGCACCATCATCATGCCCATCGACATCAGGATCGCGGCGACGACGAGGTCGATGATCAGGAACGGCAGGAAGATCAGGAAACCGATCTCGAAGGCGCGCTGGATCTCGCTCAGAAGAAACGACGGCACCAGGATCGAGAGCGGCGCGGCGGGGGCGGGCTCGGCCATCGGCGCGCCTTCACCGGCGCGGAGCGCGGCAAGCTCGGTGAACGTGTCCGGATCGATGCGGGCCGCCATGAAGGACCGAAACGGCTCGAGCGCGGCGGCAAGCGCCGGCTGCGCCTCCATCGTGCCTTCGGAAAGCGGCTTGATCCCGTGCTCCCACGCGTCGGCGAAGACCGGCTCCATAACGAACCAGGTGAGGAACAGGGCCAGGCTGACGATCAGCATGTTGGGCGGCGACTGTTGCAGGCCGATGGCCATGCGCAGGATCGAGAGCACCGTCACGAGGAACGGAAAGCAGGTCAGCATGATCGCAAGGCCCGGCACGACGGCCAGAAGCGTGACCAGGACGATCAGCTGGATCGAACGGGTGGCGAGCGAGCCGTCGTCGCCAAGCGAGATCGAGATGTCCTGTGCCGCCGCCGCGCCGCTGAGCATGGCGGCGACGGCGAGCGCCAGAGCCAGGATGCCGGGCGTTGCGCGGGCGGACGGCACCTAGAGCGCGTCCTTGATCGAGGCGAGTTCGGTCAGCCGCACGGCAAGCTGGCCGGCGCGGTCTCCGTCGAGCTCTTCCAGCTCGCCGCGGCCAATCAGCCGGTCGCCGACATAGAGCTCGACGGGGTCGTCGACCCTGCGGTCGAGCGGCAGGACCGAATCGCGGGCGAGCTGGAGAAGCTCGCTGACCAGCGGCCTAGCATGTCCGACCGAGATGGTGATCTCGATCGGCACCTGGGCAAAGGGTGTCTTGAGGTCGGCACGCGGCCGGGCGGTATCGCTCTCATCCATGGGCGGCCAGCCTTTCTTCGGTGGAGGCGTCGAGGAACTGGGTGACGAGGCGGCGGATCGACGCGACGAGCGCATCCTGGTCGAGCGCGCGCTCCTCCTCGCCGAAGCGGAAGCGGACCTGGCCGTCAGCCAGCGTCGGCTCCTCGGCCAGGCGGACGGGCAGGCTGTCGCACGCGCCAAGCGCTGCCTCGACCGCGGCGCGGCTCGCGGGCGAGACCAGCACCTCGACCGGCGCGCCGGACAGGCGGCCGGCCTCGGTCGTGATCTCGCCCACGACGGCAGCGCCGAGCGTGTCGCGCGCCATCTCGGGCAGGATCCGGTCGACCATGCCGCGCAGGAGATTTTCCAGCCCGCGCAGAAGGTGCGTGCGCGCCTCGTGGTAGGTGAAGGAAAGATCGCGCAGGTTTCGCGCCAGGTCTTCGCGGATATGAAGCTGGTCGTCACTCTGCGCCTTGGCGGCATCGTCCCAGCCGGCGGAATAGCCCTTCTCGTAGGCGGCGAGGCGGAGCTCTTCCAGATCGATCTCGGGCACGGGTTCCGTGGCCGAGTGGGTGCCCCGGTCGAACTGTTCGAGCGTCAGCCGCGCCGGCATCAGACCTTCTCCTCGCCCTCGTTCATCCAGCTGCGCAGGATCTCGACCGTCTCGTCCTGGCGTTCCGAGATCAGCCGGCGCAGGCGCTGGACGGGGTCATTGGGGTCGAAGTTGTCCTCTGCGGCGGAGACGCCCTGTAGGTCGGCGAGCGTCGGCTGCATTGTGCCGAACCCGCCAGCGAAGAAATCGTCGCCGTCATCGATCTCGCCGGTGAGCGCCTGCCCGCCCGTCGCCTCGCCCCGGCCCACGTCCGACGGACCCGCGAGTTCACGGGGCGCACCGGCGGGCGCATCGAGCGCACCCGAAGGTCCGGAGAGGTCGCGCAGCGCCGGGACGGTCCGCGGCGCCAGGATCGGGCGGACGACGAAGAGGCCGAGGACCAGCGCAACGACGGCAAGAATCGCGATCTGCACTGCCGACATCAGGTTGATCCCGTCGAGGATCGAGCCGGCGCCGGCGGTCCCGGCCTCGGGCAAGGGTTCGAAGGGCATTGACTTCAGCGTGACGACATCGCCCCGCGCCTCGTCGTAGCCGACGGCCGAGGCGACCAGTTCCTTCAGCGCCGCCATCTCTTCGTCCGAGCGCGGCTCCCATGTCGGATCGCCGCTCGCGTCGGTGCCGCGCACGCCGTCGACCAGTACCGCGACCGTCAGCCGCTTGATGCCGCCCGGCGCGCGGACGACGGCGCGGTTGGTCTCGGAGACCTCGTAGTTCACCCGCTCGCGTGTTTCGCTGTTCTGAGACGTCGAGGCCCCGGTCCCCGGAGCGGCGTTGCCCGAGGGCAGATTGCTCGCCACGGTGACCGAGCTGTTCCTCGTGTCGTTCGACTGGTTCGTCGTCTCCTCCGTCTCGGTCGAGATGGCGACGCGGGTGTCGGGATCAAAGGTGCGCTGGGTGATCTCCTCGCGCTCGGTCAGCGGCTCCAGGCTGACCTCGACCACCGCGCGTCCGGGTCCGACCCGCGCCTCGAGCAGGCGCTCGACATTGTGCTTGAGTTCCGCCGCCCGGTCGCCCGAGGCGCCCGCCAGGTCGTCGTCGATGCCGACGACTAGGCCGCTGGTCGCGTCGATCACAGACACTTCCTCGGGCTTCAGGCCGGCGACCGCCGACGCCACGAGGAAGCGCACCGCCCGCGCCTGTTGCGACGAGATGCCGCCCGAGGCGGGAACCAAGGTCACCGAGGCCGAAGAGGTCGCCTCGCGCCGGAAGCTTTGCGACGGCGGTGTCGCGATGTGGACGCGGGCCGAACGGATCATCGGGCTGGCGGCGATGGTGCGGGCAAGCTCGCCTTCCTTCGCGCGCCAGTAGGCGGCGTCGAACATCTGGCTGGTGGTGCCGAAACCGGAGAGCGAATCGAGGAGCTCGTAGCCCGCGCCGCCGTTCGCCGGCAGCCCCTCGGCAGCGAGCGTCAGGCGCAGTTCGTCCCGCTGCGCGCTGTCGACGTAGATGGCCTGGCCCCGCACCTCGTAGGCGACGCCACGTTGCTCCAGCGCATCGACCACGTCGCCGGCGGCGGCGGCCTCGAGCCCCGAATAGAGAAGCGTCATCGACGGCGCGGTCGCCGCGCGCGAGAGCGCCATGACGGCGGCGAACATCGCCAGCGTCGCCGCGACCACGAACACGCGCCGTTGGAGCGACAGCGCCGACCAGACCGCCAAGAGCTCCTGCACTCGAATCTCCTTCCCGGAACCTTCTGTCCCGCCCCACCTGAATGGCGGATCGGGTTTAACAATCGGTTAGCCACCCTCGGGCTATGTCTGGGTCCGGGAAGCGGACGGAGACGGCGATGGCCGAGGACGAGACAGCAGCCGAGGAGGCCCCGAAGAAGCGGTCGAAGAAGCCGCTCGTCTTCGGCCTGATCGCGGCGCTTCTCTTCGGCGGCGGCGGCTTCTACGCGGCCTACTCGGGGCTTCTGCCGGTCGGCGGGCACGAGAAGGTCGCCGAGGAAGATGTCATGCCGCTCCCCGACGTCGCCTTCGTGCCGATCGAACCGATGACGATCTCGCTCGGCCTCGAATCGCGCAGTCGGCATCTGCGCTTCACCGGTCAGCTGGAAGTGCCGATCAACTTCGAGGCGGACGTGACCAAGATGCTGCCGCGTGTCGTCGATGTGCTCAACAGCTACCTGCGCGCCGTCGAGACGCGGCAGTTCGACGAACCGTCGGCGCTCATCCGTCTTCGGGCGCAGATGCTGCGCCGGGTCCAGATCGTGGTCGGCGAGGGGCGCGTGCGCGACCTGCTCGTCACCGAATTCGTGCTGAACTAGGAGGCCAGAATGGCTCTGATCGCCGATATGCTGCTTGTCGCCGGGACGTTGGGGGCCGGGCTTTACTGCATGATCCTGTCGCGGCGTCTGTCGAAGTTCACCGACCTCGAACAGGGCGTCGGCGGCGCCGTCGCGGTTCTGTCGGCGCAGGTGGACGATCTGACCAAGACCCTGGAGAAGGCGCGCACGGCTGCCGGCTCCTCCGCGACCACGCTGCAAGAGATGACCCTGCGGGCGGAATCTGTGGCCGAGAAGATCGAGATCCTGCTTGCCGCGATGCATGACCTACCGGAGGAAGAGCCCGAGCCGGCGAAATCGAAACGCGTCGTCTGGCGCCGCCCGCGCGATATGCGGCACCAGGACGAGGACCAGCCGGTGCGCATGTCCTTCGCGCGGGCGCAGTCCCGGCGGGTGGAGCCGGCGGAATGACGGCGCCGAAGAAAAAGGCGAAGCGCCTGAGGCGCGGCGGGCCGGGGGTCCTGATCCTGATCGCCGGGTTCCTCTTCGCCTCGGGCATGCTCCGTCTTGGCGACGGGACCGGACTGGCCATCGCGCAGGAAGTCGGCGCGCTGATGCGATCGGCCTCGGCCGCCTCGCCCGCGACCAGCGAGGACACGCCCGGGTTCGAGGAACTCCTCGCTGCCATCCGCGCCCGCGAATCGCGCGTCGCCGAGGCCGAGACGCTGCTGGCCGAGCGCGAGCGGACCATGGCGCTGGCCAGGCAAGAGCTTGACGACAAGCTCGCCGCGCTCACCGAGGCCGAGGCGAACCTGCAGGCGCTGCTGGCGCAGGCCGACGGCGCGGCCGAAGAGGACATCGCCCGGCTGACATCGATGTACGAGGCGATGAAGCCCGGCGAGGCGGCGGCGCTTTTCGAGCAGATGGACCCGGTCTTCGCCGCCGGTTTCCTTGCCCGGATGCGTCCCGACGCGGCGGGCGCGGTGCTCGCCGGCCTGCCGCCTGACAAGGCCTACGCGCTGAGCGTGGTCCTGGCCGGCCGCAACGCCTCGGTGCTGAGCGAATAGCCTTCTGGCTGACGAAATCTTTACCCTGTCCGGCCAGCATGGGCGCGGACGGAAGGAAGGACTGGACGCGTGTTCGGACTGCTCGGTATCGCGGTGGTGTTCGTCATGGTCTTCGGCGGCTACCTCGCCGCGGGCGGCCATCTCGATATCATCCTGCATTCGCTGCCCTACGAGATGACGATGATCCTGGGCGCCGCGATCGGTGCCTTCATCATCTCGAACGACAGTGCCACGGTGAAGGCAACGCTGAAGGACATCGGCAAGGTCTTCAAGGGACCGAAGTGGAAGCATCACGATTACAAGGATCTTCTTTGCCTGCTGTTCGAGCTTCTGCGCATGGCGCGAACCAATCCCCTGGGGCTCGAGGAGCACATCGAATCGCCCGGCACCTCGGCGATCTTCTCGCGCTACCCGCGCATCCAGGCCGACCACGAGGCGGTCGACCTGATCTGCGACACGCTGCGCGCGGCGGCGATGAACTACGACGATCCGCACCAGGTCGAGGAAGTTCTGGAAAAGCGGATGGAGGCGAACTACCACCACTCGCTCCATTCCGGCCACGCCATGCAGTCGATGGCCGACGGTCTGCCGGCGCTCGGCATCGTCGCGGCCGTCCTCGGCGTCATCAAGACGATGGGCTCCATCGACCAGCCGCCCGAGATTCTCGGCAAGCTGATCGGCGGCGCGCTGGTTGGCACGTTCCTCGGCGTCTTCATCGCCTACGGCTTCGTCGGCCCCTTCGCCGCCAAGATGAACGCCATCGCCGAGGAAGACCGGCATTTCTACCAGCTGATCCGCGAGGTGCTGGTGGCAAACCTCTACACCCACGCGCCGAACATCTGCATCGAGGTCGGGCGCCAGAACACGCCCGGCCATTGCCGGCCGAGCTTCGGCGATCTGGAAGTCGCGCTGAAGGACCTCAAGCAGGAGGCGGCATGATCCGCACCCTGGTCCTGGTGCTTCTGCTCTGGCCCGCCGCGGTCGCGGCCGAGGTGGCCCGCATCCGCTCGGGCGATCATCCCGGCTACACGCGCCTGGTTATCGAACTCGCCGCTCCGGCCGAGTGGCGGCTCGGCCGCGTCGAGGGCGGGTTCGGCCTCGACATCCTGCGCGAGGGCGTACGCTTCAACATGCGCGACGTCTTCCGACTGATCGGGCGTCAGCGGCTGGCAGCGATCCGTCAGGACGAGGTGACCGGCCGGCTTCTCCTCGACGTGCCCTGCGACTGCCATGTCGAGGCGAGCGACTTCGGCACCTCGTGGGTGCTGATCGACATCACCGACGGCCCGGCGCCCGCCGGGTCGCCTTTCGAGGCGTCGCTCGAC
>JBNLCA010000054.1:0-6043 GCA_050303575.1 Paracoccaceae bacterium | reverse complement strand
TTGGTCAGGAAGATGTCGCTTCCGGCATCGACGGCGCCCTTGTAGAGCGCGCGAACCCGGTCGGGATGCTCGGTGTTCCACATCTCGGGCGCGTCGCCCGCCGTCAGGCCCATGTTGAAGAGCGTCGTGCCCGTCGCGCCGTCGGCCAGAAGCCAGTCGCGGCTTGCCAGGAGCCTGGGAAGAACGTCGCTCATGTCAGGACCTTTCTCAAACGCAGAGGGGCGCGACCGGAAGGACGCGCCCGCGCGCTCTGTGCCACGGGCGCCGGCCGGGGGCAACGTGAAAGCCTTCAAGATGATCTTGAGGCCGGCACCAACTTGCCGGCCCGAACCGTCCTTGCCGATGGGGCCCGAGACGGGCGCGCGACGGAACGGCTCGCAGGATGATCACCCCCATTTCGTCAGGGACGTGATCGCAGGGAAAGGTTCAGGAGACGTTAATGGCGCCACGGGCCCGCGAGAGGCGTCAGGCGCGAATGGAAAGGCGCGCCGAGGGGGCGCGCCTTCGCGTGGGCAGGCTGCCCGCTTGCCTCAGGCTTCGTCGAGCAGCTGCGCCTTGGCGACGGCCATCAGCTCGACCATCTTGGTGCGGATCTCGGCCTCGGAGGCCTTGTCGCCGAGATCGCCCGAGACCTTGCGATAGACGTCCTCGTCGCCGGCCTCCTCGAAATCCGAGGCGACGACTTCCTTGGCATAGGCGGCCGCGTCGTGGCCGTCCTTGCCCATCAGCCCGGCGGCCCAAAGACCCAGAAGCTTGTTGCGCCGTGCCTCGGCCTTGAACTGCATCTCGGCGTCGTGGGCGTACTTGTTTTCGAAGGCGTTCTCGCGGTCGTTGAACGTGCTCATCTGAGGGGTCCTCGCATTGTTGGCGTCAGGGCCTTTGGCTCAGGTCTGATATGCCCTCCGGGCGCGCATCCCGCAAGGGCGCGCCTGACTGTCGCATAGATTGCGAGGAAACGGCCCGCGTTCTTCATGGTTGTGCCACATTTTTACAGACTATTAACCCCAATGAACGGCGCGAAGACCGGCTGTTGGTAAGAGGTGCGACATGGTTTTGATGAACGAGGGGCGCGGCCGGCATGCCCCGCATCTGCGCGGCGAGGCCGTTCCCGAAGTGATCCGCACATTGCTCAGGCCCGACGAGGATGGCGAGGAGTGCGCCTCGTATCTGCGCATCATGCGGGTCTTTG
Source organism: Paracoccaceae bacterium (assembly GCA_050303575.1). Taxonomy (GTDB): domain Bacteria; phylum Pseudomonadota; class Alphaproteobacteria; order Rhodobacterales; family Rhodobacteraceae; genus JBNLCA01. Next base: position 4,854 of record JBNLCA010000054.1, on the reverse strand, counting down.
CGCTTCTGGACGTGCCGGCCGAGCGCTGAGACCGCCCCGAACCGGCCTGCGGCGCCCCGCGGCCTTGCGGCAGCCCGCCCATATCGTATATGCCCCGAGCGAGACGCCCCGGTGCCCGGGCGCGTGAAGCCGGAGTCGTCATGGCGCGCCGCAAGAAAGTCTACGAGGGCAAGGCGAAGATCCTCTACGAAGGTCCCGAGCCGGGCACCTTCGTCCAGTATTTCAAGGACGACGCCACCGCCTTCAACGCCCAGAAGAAGGCGACGATCGAGGGCAAGGGCGTCCTGAACAACCGGCTTTCCGAGTTCTTCATGAACGGGCTGAACAACATCGGCGTGCCGACCCACTTCATCAAGCGCATCAACATGCGCGAGCAGCTGATCCGCCAGGTCGAGATCATCCCGCTGGAAGTGGTGGTCAGGAACTTCGCTGCCGGCTCGATCTCCAAGCGTCTCGGCATCCCCGAGGGCACGGCACTGCCGCGTCCGATCGTCGAGTTCTACTACAAGGACGACGCGCTGGGCGACCCGCTGGTCACCGAGGAACATATCATCGCCTTCGGCTGGGCGGCGCAGCAGGACCTCGATGACATGGTGGCGCTGGCGCTTCGGGTGAACGACTTCATGTCGGGCATCATGATGGGGGTCGGCATCAAGCTGGTCGACTTCAAGATCGAGATCGGCCGGATCTGGGAGAACGACTATCCCCGCCTGATCGTCGCCGACGAGATCAGCCCCGACAGTTGCAGGCTGTGGGACATGAAGACCGGCGAAAAGCTGGACAAGGACGTCTTCCGCCGTGATCTGGGTAACCTGACGGACGCCTATACCGAAGTGGCCAAGCGCCTCGGCGTGCTGCCGTCGAACGTCACCCACGCGACCAAGCCGACGCTGATCAACTGATGGCGGACGACAAGGCGAGCCTTGCACGGCGCGTCGTGCAGTTCGTCTTCGTGCGGCTCTTGCACATGCAGATCGGCGCCGCGGCCCTGCAACTGAAATGGTCGGGCTGGATCGGCGGTGCCTTGGCCATCGGGCTGGCCCTGGTCCGCGAAGGGATGGCCGAAAGGGCAGAGCCACTCGGCCTCTGGGGCCACTGGCCTTCGCTCCTGATCGGTGCGGTGTCGCTCTTTTGCCTGTTCATGGGGCGCCAGATGCGCCTGGCCGGCGAGAGCCTTTCGGCCGTGATGGCGCGTGAGCGCGACAAGAAGCGGGACGCGACGCCGCTCTGATCCCAAGCAGGCTTGCGACCCGGGGACGGCAGCGGTATGGGACGGCAACCCCAACGCATCCGGGAGCGCTGCCCATGAAAGCCCGTGTTCACATCATGCTGAAAGACGGGGTTCTCGACCCCCAGGGCGAGGCAGTGCGGCACGCGCTGGGCACCTTGGGATTTTCCGGGGTCGAGGGCGTCCGGCAGGGCAAGGTGATCGAGCTGGACCTTGCCGCCACCGACAAGGCCAAGGCCGAGGAAGAGGTCCGGGCCATGTGCGAAAAGCTCCTCGCCAACACGGTGATCGAGAAATACTCGGTGGAGATCGCCTGATGCGCGCCGCGGTCATCACCTATCCGGGATCGAACTGCGACCGCGACCTCGCCAAGGCCTTCACGCTGGCCGGTTTCGACGTCCACAAGGTCTGGCACAAGGATACCGACCTTCCCGAGGGCGTCGATGTCGTTGGGGTTCCGGGTGGCTTCTCCTTCGGCGACTACCTGCGCTGCGGTGCCATCGCGGCGCGCGCGCCGATTTCTGGTGCGGTCGTGGCCCATGCCGGCAAGGGCGGCTACGTGCTGGGCATCTGCAACGGATTCCAGGTCCTGACCGAGCTTGGCCTTCTGCCGGGCGCGCTGATGCGCAATGCCGGGCTGGAGTTCATCTGCAAGTCGGTCGGCCTTTCGGTCGCGCCGTCGCCCTTCAGTTCCGCATATGCCGCCGGCGCCGAGATCCGGCTGCCGGTGGCGCACCACGACGGCAACTACACCGCCGATGCCGAAACGCTCGCCCGGCTCGAGGGCGAGGGGCGGATTGCCTTCCGCTACACCGACAATCCCAACGGTTCGATGGCCGATATCGCCGGCCTCACCTCGGACAACCGCCGGGTTCTGGGAATGATGCCGCATCCCGAACGCGCGGTCGAAACGGCCCAGGGCAATACCGACGGGGCGGCGCTCTTCCGCTCACTTCTGGCTGAGGCGGTGGCCGTCTGAGCCTTGCGCGCTTGAGCGAAACGGCCTGAAAGCCTACTCTTTCGGCATGGCGGCAGATCGCACGGGACGGTCGGGAACGGGAGAGCGGCGCACCTCGTGGCTGGGGCGCGGCATCATCGTGGCCATCCCGATCCTAGCGGCGGTCACGATCTGGGTCACCAACGTACTTCTGACCGAGCGTTTCACCGAGACGACGCGCAACCGCGCCGAGGTCCGCCAGGCGCTCTACTCGGGCAACATCATGTCCGAGCTTCAGCGCAACTCGGTCGTGCCGCTGCTTCTGTCGCGCGATCCGATGCTTATCCTGGCGCTCAATTCCAAGGATTTTTCGCAGTCTTCCCAGCGGCTTATCTCGTACCGCGACGAGATCGGCGCGGCCGGCCTCGTCATGCTCGATGCCGATGGCCGCACGGTGGCGGCGACCGACCGCAACGTGATCGGCCAGAACCACAGGAACGACGCCTTCTTCATCGAGGCGATGCGCGCCTCGGAAACCGTCTTCACCGCGACCGAGCGGGACGGACCGGGCTTCGACTTCATCTATTCGCGCCGCATCCAGTTCGACCGCCAGACGGTGGGCGTGATCGCGGTCGAAGTGGATCTCAGGAAGTTCGAGCGCGCCTGGGCCACCATCGCCGATGCCGTCGTCGTCACCGACAGCGAAGGCAAGATCATCCTGACAACCGAGCCCTCGTGGCGTGGCCTGCCGATCGACCAGGCGCTCGACGTCCGCTCGGCGCCCTCGGCCATCCTGCGCGCGCTCTATTCGACCGGCGACTGGGGCGCGTTGCCGCCCGACGCCTATATCCGCGGCGAGGCGGCCATGCGGCTCGACGGGCGGGTCCCCTTCCAGGGCTGGAGGATCACATCCTTCACCACGTTCGCATCCGTCCGCGAGCAGGTGAACTCGGTCCTGGCGCTGGAAATCATGGGTTTCGCGATTCTGCTGGCGCTGGCCTTCTATTTCCTCTCGCGCAAGGCGCAGTACCGATCGCTGCTTTTCCAGCGCGAGTCGGCAGAGCTTCGCGCGCTGAACCAGCGTTTGCAGCGGGAAATCGCCGAGCGCGAGAAGGTCCAGAAGACGCTTGCCGTGGCCGAACAGACGCTGGCGCAATCGTCGAAACTGGCGGCACTGGGCGAGATGTCGGCGGCGGTCAGCCACGAGCTGAACCAGCCGCTCGCGGCGATGAAGACCTACCTTGCCGGCGCGCAGCTCCTTCTTCAGCGCAAGCGCCCGGACGAGGCGCTTTCCTCGTTCCAGCGGATCGACGACCTGATCGAGCGGATGGGTTCGATCACCCGGCAGCTGAAGTCCTATGCAAGAAAGGGCGGCGAGGCGTTCGAGCCCTTGGATGCAAGGGAGGCGCTCTCCTCGGCACTGGCCATGATGGAGCCGCAGCTCAAGCGCCGGAAGGTCGCGATCAGCCGCGCCGTGCCGAAGCAGCCGGTGATGATCACCGGCGACCGGGTGCGCTTCGAACAGGTCATCATCAACCTTCTGAGGAACGCGCTCGACGCCACCAAGGAGGTCGACGAGCCGCAGATCGACCTGATGCTGTCGGCCGGCGAGACCGCCACGCTGACGGTGCGCGACAACGGCCACGGGATCAGCGATCTCGATCAGCTGTTCGACCCGTTCTACACCACGAAGGCGCCGGGCGAGGGGGTCGGCCTGGGGCTTGCCATTTCCTCCGGCATCGTCAACGACCTCGGCGGACGCCTGACCGCAAGGAACGCGGAAGGGGGCGGAGCCGTTTTCGAGATACAGCTCCCCATATTGGAACAGACCGTGGAAGCGGCGGAATAGAGGTAGAGACATGGCCAGAGCGATGAAGATCGCGATCGTGGACGACGAGCAGGACATGCGCCAGTCGATCAGCCAGTGGCTGGCGCTTTCGGGCTTCGATACCGAGACGTTCCCCTCGGCCGAGGACGCGCTGAAGGGGATCGGGCCGGATTATCCGGGCGTCGTCGTCAGCGACATCAAGATGCCCGGGATGGACGGGATGTCCTTCCTCAAGCGCCTGATGGGGATCGATTCCGGACTGCCGGTCATCATGATCACCGGCCACGGCGACGTTCCTATGGCGGTCGAGGCGATGCGGGTCGGCGCCTACGATTTCCTCGAGAAACCGTTCAACCCCGACCGGATGACCGAACTGGCCAAGAAGACCACGCAGGCCCGCCGTCTGACGCTAGACAACCGGGCGCTCAGGAAGGAACTGAGCGACGGCACCGGCATCATGAAGAAGCTGATCGGCACCTCGCCGGTTATGGAGCGGCTGCGCGAGGACATCCTCGATCTCGGCCAGGCCGACGGCCACGTCCTGATCGACGGCGAGACCGGAACCGGAAAGACGCTGGTGGCCCACGCGCTCCACGCCGTGGGGCCGCGCGCCGGCAAGAAGTTCGTCGCCATCTCCTGCGCCGCGCATGACCGCGAGACGCTTGGCGCGAAGCTGTTCGGCCCGGCCGGCGACGGCATGGGTATTCCCCTGGTCGAGGAGGCGCGCGGCGGAACTCTGGTCCTGGAGGACATCGAGGCGCTGCCCTCCGAGCTTCAGGCCCGCCTCCTGACCTTCATCAACGACCAGGGCACCCCGGCCGAGACCCGGATCATAGCCATCGTCAACCAGCACAGCGCCGA
>JBNLCA010000053.1:0-1767 GCA_050303575.1 Paracoccaceae bacterium | reverse complement strand
GTGTCCGACCCAGGGGGAAAGGACCAGCCGGTAGGCGCGGACCGGAAGCGACAGGGTCCAGGCGAACGGGGTCATGCGTGGACCTCGCCCAAGGCCCAGCGCAGGTCGGCCTTCATCTGGTCGAGCGGGCGGGTTGCGGTGAGGTCGGGGCGGCCGATCAGGACGTAGTCCCAGCCGGGCCGGGCGGCCTCGGGCAGGACTGCCCGGGCGATCTCGCGCAGGCGGCGTTTGGCGCGGTTCCTCGCAACCGCGTTCCCGACCTTCTTCGAACAGGTATAGCCCACGCGGATGCCGGTTCCGGGATCGTCGGGACCGCGCTTTCGGGCCTGCAACAGAAAGGCGGGCGTGCCCTGGCGCGCGGCGCGGGCGGCGGCCAGGAAATCGGCGCGCTTGGCCAGGACGGTCAGACATGACGAAACCGCCGGAGCCCGTTCCGCGGCCCCGGCCTTCTGGCCTGCCACGGGGGTCTCCGGCGGTGTCATCGGTTTGACCGGGTGACGGCCCCTAGGCCGACAGCTTCTTGCGACCCTTGGCCCGGCGGGCGTTCAGGACAAGACGTCCGCCCTTGGTCGCCATGCGCGCACGAAAGCCGTGGCGGCGGGCCCGGACCAGCTTGGACGGTTGATAGGTGCGCTTCATCGCTTCACTCCAACGGCACGGACCCCGCGAGTCGAGGCCCGGAAAATCTCGGAAGCCCGCTCTCTAAGGGGCCTCCGGCGACCTGTCAACATGGCCAGTGCCCGATTTCGGGTCCGGATTGCAACAATTTGGGCCCGGACGCGCCCCGGCCTGTAACATGTCCCCTCAAAAGCGGCCATTCCCGTCGCGGCCCATCAAGCGGGCGTGATGGGGCTATGCCTGAGCGTTCTTCCTGCGCATGTTCTGGCCAACCGCGAACGGGGCGAAAGATGAGCGACATGACCGACACTTCCGGGGGCACGGCCGCCCGCTACCTGCCGCTCGCGGTGATCCTTGCGGTGGCGGTGGTCGGCGCCTTCACCTTGCGCGACTATCTGTCGTTCCAGACCCTGGCCGAGAACCGCGAGCATCTCCTTGCGTTCCGCGACGCGCATTATGCGATGACGGTTCTGGTGTTCCTCGCCGTCTATGTCGGCATCGTTTCGTTCTCGCTTCCCGGCGCGACCGTCGCGACGCTGACCGGCGGCTTCCTCTTCGGGGTTTTTCCCGGCGTGCTCCTCAACGTCACGGCCGCAACCATCGGCGCGACGGCGATCTTCCTCGCCGCCCGCTGGGGGCTGGGCGAGAAGCTCTCCGCCCGGCTCGACGCGTCCGAGGGCAAGGTTCGCCGCCTGCGCGAGGGGCTGCGCGAGAACGAGCTTTCGGTGCTGTTCCTGCTCCGCCTCGTGCCTGCCGTGCCCTTCTTCGTGGCGAACCTCCTGCCCGCGCTGGTCGGCGTCTCGACGGGGAGGTTTGTCCTGACCACCTTCCTCGGCATCATTCCGGGCGCGCTGGTCTACACCTGGGTCGGTGCGGGGCTTGGCGAGGTCTTCGCGAGCGGAGAGACGCCGGACCTCGGCATCATCTTTGAGCCGAAGATCCTGCTGCCGATCCTTGCCCTCTGCGCGCTGGCGGCTCTGCCCATCGTGCTGAAGGCCCTCGGCAAGTGGGCGATCTGATGGAGCGGATCAGGACGGATGTCTGCATCATCGGCGCCGGGTCGGGCGGCCTCTCGGTCGCAGCCGGGGCGGTCCAGATGGGCGCCTCGGTGGTCCTCGTAGAGGGCGGCGAGATGGGCGGCGACTGCCT
>JBNLCA010000052.1:0-15122 GCA_050303575.1 Paracoccaceae bacterium | reverse complement strand
CTCGTCGGCCCGGCAAAGCGCGGTCAGGTGGTGCGCGCGCTGGGCGCGGAAGGCCTGAAATTCTGCAAGGATTGGCGCGAAACCGGCGCATCGCGCGAGGCGCTGATCGTTTCACCGGCCGTCTGGGCTGGCAAAAGGCTGGTTGCCGCGCCGTTTGCGGGCCTCGACGAGGGCTGGGTGGCCGAACCCTGCCGCCCCTTCGCCGCCGCCTTCACCCGCCATTGAACCCAGCGGTGATATGTCTACATTAGAGAAAACGGTTCGGGGCGTGCCGCAGCACGCCCTCGCTGCGTTCTGAGGAGTGTTTTCGTGGGCAACGCGCGCAACATCGCCTTCTGGGTCGTCCTGTTCCTGCTGATCCTGGCCCTGTTCAACCTGTTCAGCGGGGGGCAGAACACGCTGGCCTCGCGGACGGTGCCCTATTCCGAGTTCGTCCAGAAGGTCGAGGCGGGGCAGGTCGTCAAGGTGACGATCGACGGCGAGCGGGCTGTCTTCTCGGGCAGTGACGGGATCGAGCAGAGCACGGTCCTGCCGCAGAGCGGCCAACTGGTCCAGGAACTGACCGACGATCTTCTGGCCAAGGGCGTGGCCGTCTCGGCCAAGCCGCAGGAGGAGAGCGGGTTCTACTCGGTCCTTTCGCTGTGGCTGCCCTTCCTGATCCTGATCGGCATCTGGATCTTCTTCATGAACCGGATGCAGGGCGGCGGGCGCGGCGGCGCAATGGGCTTCGGCAAGAGCCGTGCCAAGCTTCTGACCGAGAAGCATGGCCGCGTCACCTTCGACGACGTCGCCGGCATCGACGAGGCGAAGGAGGAGCTTGAGGAAATCGTCGAGTTCCTTCGCAACCCGCAGAAGTTCTCGCGCCTGGGCGGCAAGATCCCCAAAGGCGCGCTCCTGGTCGGCCCGCCGGGCACCGGCAAGACGCTCCTTGCGCGCGCCATCGCGGGCGAGGCGGGCGTTCCCTTCTTCACCATCTCGGGCTCGGACTTCGTCGAGATGTTCGTCGGCGTCGGCGCCTCCCGTGTCCGCGACATGTTCGACCAGGCCAAGAAGAACGCGCCCTGCATCGTCTTCATCGACGAGATCGACGCGGTCGGCCGTTCGCGCGGTGTCGGCTATGGCGGCGGCAACGACGAACGCGAGCAGACGCTGAACCAGCTTCTGGTCGAGATGGACGGGTTCGAGGCGAACGAGGGCATCATCATCGTCGCCGCGACCAACCGGCCCGACGTGCTTGACCCCGCGCTTTTGCGTCCGGGCCGTTTCGACCGCCAGGTCACGGTGCCGAACCCCGACATCAAAGGCCGCGAGAAGATCCTCGCCGTCCATGCCAGGAAGGTGCCGCTGGGTCCGAACGTCGATCTGCGCGTCATCGCGCGCGGCACGCCGGGTTTCTCGGGCGCGGATCTCGCCAACCTCGTGAACGAGGCGGCGCTGATGGCCGCCCGCATCGGCCGGCGCTTCGTCACGCTCGACGATTTCGAGATGGCCAAGGACAAGGTCATGATGGGGCCCGAGCGGCGCAGCATGGTGATGACCGAGGACGAGAAGAAACTGACCGCCTACCACGAGGCCGGTCACGCGATCGTCGGCATCAACGTCCCGCAGCACGATCCGGTGCACAAGGTCACGATCATCCCGCGCGGGCGTGCGCTGGGCGTCACCTTCTACCTGCCCGAGCGCGACAAGCTTTCCATGACCCGCGAGGCGGCGCTGTCGTCGCTGGCGTCGGTCATGGGCGGCAAGGCGGCCGAGGAACTGGTCTTCGGGCCCGAGAACGTGACGAACGGCGCCTACAGCGACATCCAGCACGTCACCCGGCTTGCGACCGCGATGGTCAGCCAATGGGGCATGTCCGACAAGCTGGGCAACATCAACTACACCTCGACGCAGGAAAGCTATCTGGGCAGCCAGTCTCAGTTCAACGCCTCGAACGAGAGCCGGACGATCATCGACCAGGAAGTCCGCCGGCTGGTGGACGAGGCCTACGAGCGGGCCAAGACCATCCTCAAGGAGCACTGGCAGGACATGGAAAACCTCGCCCAGGGGCTTCTCGAGTACGAGACGCTGACCGGCGAGGACATGATGCGGGTGATCCGCGGCGAGAAGCCGTCGAGCGAGGACGACGACAAGCCGGCATCTCCGCCCTCGGGCAACGCGCCGTCGGTCGCCTCGATCCCCAAGACCAAGCGCCCGCGTGGCGGCCGCAAGAGCGGCGACGGGATGCCCGAGCCGGAACCCACCGGCTGACCCGTCCCGCACGCGAACTGCGCCCCGCCTCGGCGGGGCGTTTGCTTTCTGAACGGGTGTGAAGCGGACGCCTCGCCGGGCTCAGACATTTTCCAGCACGTCCGGCCGTCCGGCGAGTTCCGCCACCACCCGGTCTGTCATCTCCTCGATCGAGGCGCCGGGGACGGCCCGGACCCTGAGGTCGGCGCGGGCATAGTGCGGAACGCGTGCCTCATGGAGTTCGGCGAGCGTCTTGCGCGGGTCGGGCGTGCGCAGAAGCGGGCGCGTGTCCTTGTGTCGCACCCGGTTCCAAAGAAGGTCGAGATCGGCGTCGAGCCAGAGAGCAATTCCCGCCGCGGCGATCGCCGCGCGGTTCGCCTCGCGCAGGAAGGCGCCGCCGCCGGTCGAGAGGATCGCCGGCTTGCCCTCGAGCAAGCGCGCGATCACTTGCGCTTCCTTTTCGCGGAAGAACGGCTCGCCGTCGCGTTCGAAGATCTCGGCGATGGTCATGTTGGCGGCCTTCACGATCTCCTCGTCGGAATCGCGGAAGCGCACGCCGAGGCGGCGCGCGAGCGCCGTGCCCACGGCTGTCTTGCCCGAGCCGGGCATGCCGACCAGCACGACCGACTTTTTCAAGCGCCAGGACACCTTGGCATCATCCCGCCGAAATGACATGTCCGCCCTGAATGGCGTGAACTTGCCGAGAATGCCATATATATTCGCAGGCGAGGCCGGACGAACGCGGTCATGACGGGTGCGGCCCGCTTGCAGCGGGTCGGGCCGGAGGCGGGGAACGATGTTGGGGCGGCTGATCAAATTTCTTCTGCTGCTCGCGATCCTGGGGTTCGCGGCGTTGACCGGCTATGCCTATCTCGGGGATTATGCGCCCGAGACGCGAACTGTAACCCAGCCGGTTGTCCTTGATGTCGAATAGCGCACGCTGCGCAGCCCTGATTTTTGCCATTGCCCTGCCGGCTTCGGCCGAGGAGCCGCTATCGGCCATCGACTGGCTGTCGGATTCGATCACCGACCCGGTCGTCGCCGAACCCCCTGTCGCGCGAACGGTGCCATCCGACACGATCACCACGACGACCCTGGACGGGCCGCAACCGGACGCCGTGGGCCTGTTGCCGAGCGCGGTGACCGGGTTTCCGCCCGATCTCTGGGGCCCGGGCAATCCCGACGAGATCGCCCGCATGATCCGGGCCGAGACGGTCGACACGCTTCCTTCGGCGCAGGCGCTTTTGCGAATGATCCTCCTTGCCGAGGCGAACCCGCCAGTCGGCGCGGCAACGCGGGGCGAGCTTCTCGAAGCGCGGATCGACAAGCTTCTGGATCTTGGTCTTGTCGAGGAAGCCTCGGCGCTTCTGGAACGGTCGGGCGCGACGACGCCGGAACTCTTCCGCCGGGCCTTTGATGTATCGCTGCTCCTGGGCAAGGAAGACGGCGCTTGCGAGCAGATGCGCGACCGGCCGGACGTGGCGCCGACCTTCCCGGCGCGGATCTTCTGCCTGGCGCGGAACGGCGACTGGCCGGCGGCGGCGCTGACGCTGGGCACCACGCGGGCACTGGGACAGATCACGCCAGAGGAGGAGGCGCTGCTGTCGCGTTTCCTCGACCCCGACCTCTACGAGGGCGAGGGACAGCTGCCGCCACCGGCCCGGCCGACGCCGCTGGTCTTCCGCATGCACGAGGCGGTGGGTGAGCCGCTGCCGTCCTCGGTCCTGCCGCGCGCCTTCGCCCATGCCGACTTGCGTTCGACCTCGGGCTGGAAGGCACAACTCGAAGCGGCCGAGCGGCTGGTGCGGACCGGGGCGCTGGATCCCAACCGCCTTTTCGGCCTCTATACCGAGCGACGCCCAGCGGCCTCGGGTGGCGTCTGGGAGAGGGCCAAGGCGATCCAGGCGCTTGATCGTGCCATCACGGGCGGCGAAACGACGGCCATCGCCGCGGCGCTTGCGCCGGCCTGGGACGAGATGGCCGAGGCCGGGTTGACGCCGGCACTGGCAGCCTTCTTCGGCGATGATCTGAGCGGCGTCGCGCTGAGCGGCGAGGCCGGGGCGACGGCCTTCCGGCTGGCGCTTCTGACGCCGAACTATGAGACCGTCGCGGCCGAGCGGACGCCAGAGAGCGGCGAGGAGGAGCTCCTGATCGCCATTGCGCGCGGCCTGCCCCTGCCGCGCGTCGAGGGGCCGGCGCGGCTCGCGCTGACCGGACTGGCCCAGGGCGCGCTTCCGCCCGCGGACGGAGCGGCCCTGATCAACTCGGGGCGGCTGGGCGAGGCGCTTCTGGCCGCCTTGCGCGACCTGGCGGCCGGCATCACCGGCGATCCGCGGCGGATGGCGGCGGCGCTCGCCACGCTGAGGACGGTGGGGCTGGAAAGCACCGCACGGCGCGCGGCGCTGGAGTATCTCATCCTCACCGAACCGGCATGACCGGGCCCGCTGCGGCGCGCTGGATCTCGGCCTTCCTCGAGGCGCAGGCGGCGGAACTCGGCGCGGCCGAGAACACGCGGCTCGCCTACGGGCGCGATCTTCTGGACTTCGAGAGTTTCCTCGCCGGGAAAGGCGGAGGGCTTGCCAGCGCGGGCGAGTCCGACATCACGGCCTATCTGGAAGCCTGCGAGGCCGGGGGCCTGTCGAAGGCGACGCGGGCGCGGCGTCTGTCGGCGATCCGCCAGCTTTACCGCTTTGCCTTCGAGGAAGGCTGGCGGGACACCAACCCCGCATTGCGGCTGAAAGGGCCGAAGAAGGAGAAGGCGCTGCCGAAGACGCTGAGCCTTGAGGAAGTCGAGCGGCTTCTGGCGGCCGGGGCGGCGCATGGCCGGACCGCGGCCGAGCGGGCACGGAACGCCTGCCTGATGGAGCTTCTCTACGCGACCGGCCTCAGGGTCAGCGAGCTTGTCGGCCTCCCGGTTGCGGCGGCCCGCGGCGATCCCCGGATGCTGCTCGTCCGCGGCAAGGGCGGCAAGGAGCGGATGGTGCCGCTCTCGCCGCCCGCCCGTGCGGCGCTGGCAGGCTGGCTGAGGGAGCGCGACTCGGCCGAGGACGCCGCGAAGAAAGCCGGCCGGTCGCCGTCGCGCCATCTCTTCCCCTCGACCGGCAAGGCGGGCCACCTGACGCGGCAGCTGTTTCACGGGCTCCTGAAATCCATCGCGGCCGAGGCGGGGATCGCGCCCGACCGGCTGAGCCCGCACACGCTGCGCCACGCCTTCGCGACGCATCTTCTGGCGAACGGCGCCGATCTGAGGGCGATCCAGGCGCTTCTGGGCCATTCCGACATCTCGACGACCGAGATCTATACCCATGTGCTGGACGAACGGCTGAAGGAACTGGTGCTGACCCATCACCCGCTGGCCCGCCGAACTTGAGAATTTCCGCCTTCCGCTTGATAGAGACGCGCCCGATCCCCATAAATGGCGCCGGAACCTGACAGTATCATGGACAGCGCCACCACCTTACTCGACGCGGCTTTCTGGGGCACCTCGGCCGCCATCCTGCTTTTGCTGGTTCTTTCCGGCTTCTTCTCGGGCAGCGAGACGGCGCTGACCGCCGCCTCGCGATCCAAGCTCAGGAGCCAGGCAGACCGCGGCTCGGTCGGTGCCGCGCAGGCCCTGAAGGTGACCGAGGACAACGAGAGGATGATCGGCGCGGTCCTTCTGGGCAACAACGTCGTCAATATCCTCTCGGCGTCGCTCGCCACCGCGCTCTTCACCCGGCTCTTCGGGGACTCGGGCGTCGCGCTTGCCACCCTGGTGATGACTACGCTGGTCCTGATCTTCGCCGAGGTCCTGCCCAAGACCGTCGCCATCACCAATCCCGAAGCGGTCGCCACCCGCGTCGCCCCGCCGCTGAGGCTGATCATCCTCGTCCTTTCGCCTGTGGTCGGTGCGGTGCGCTTCTTCGTGCGCATGCTGCTGGCGATCTTCGGGGTGCGGACCGATCCGGACACCCACATCCTGTCGATCCGCGACGAGATCGTCGGCGCGCTGGCCATCGGCCATTCCGAGGGCGTGGTCGAGAAGGAGCATCGCGACCGCCTTCTGGGCGCGCTCGACCTTTCGGACCGGACCATTGACGAGGTGATGCGGCACCGCAGCCGCATCGAGATGATCGACGTCGATGCCGACCCCGAGGCGATCCTGAGCCAGGCCCTCGCCTCGGCCCACACGCGCCTGCCGCTCTTCAAGGGCGACAAGGAAAACATCGTCGGCGTGATCCACGCCAAGGACCTCCTGCGCGCCGTCGACAAGCTGATCCGCGGCGGCGAGGGCGGGCTGGGCGCGCTCTCCAAGCTCAACGTCATGGACGTGGCGATGCCGCCCTACTTCGTGCCGGACACCACGCCTCTGGACGAGCAGATGCGGCAGTTCCTGCTGCGCCACACGCATTTCGCACTGGTGGTCGACGAGTACGGCGTGCTCCAGGGGCTGATCACGCTCGAGGATATCCTGGAAGAGATCGTCGGCGAGATCACCGACGAGTTCGACACCGAGGCAGAAAAGCCGATGCGGCCGACCGAGAGCGGTGATTTCATCGTCGACGGCGGCATGACGATCCGCGATCTCAACCGCGCAACCGACTGGAACCTGCCGGACGACGAGGCGAACACGGTGGCGGGCCTCGTCATCCACGAGGCGCAGACGATCCCGAACGAAGGGCAGGTCTTCTCGTTCCACGGCTTCCGCTTCGAGGTGGCGGCACGCAAGGAAAACCGGATCACCCGGCTGAAGATCCGGCCGCTCTAGGGGCGCCCGACGCTGGGAGAGGGCGTGCCGAAACCGCGGACCGCGACCGAATCCCCACAATTTCCCGCAACAACGCAAGATTGCTTACCGGGTGTTTGGCGGGCCTTCCGGTTGGGGATAAGTTGAACCCAGCCCGATTCTGGCCCAACCCACATCCGGCAAGGTGCGAGAGCCATGACGAAGTTCGAGTACAAGGTCCTGCCCGCGCCCCAGCGTGGCCAGAAGGCGCGCGGCGCGCGCACCGTCGAGGCGCGATTCGCCCATGCGCTGATGGAAGTCATGAACGAACTCGGCGCCGAGGGCTGGGAATATGTCCGCGCCGACACGCTGCCGTGCGAGGAGCGGGTGGGCCTGACCGGCCGCACCACGCGGTTCCAGAACATGCTGGTTTTCCGCCGCGCGATCGAGGCGCCGGCGGCCGAGGCCGTGCCCGAGGCTCGTGTGGCGCCTGTCACGCGGAGCGAGCCGGCGCACGACACCGAGGCCGAGGAGGCGCGCGCGATCGCGGCCCGGCGCCTGGCGGCGACGCTGACGGCAAAGCCGCTGGAAGGGACTGCGCCGGTTATCAAGACCGTCGCAGAACCCGGCCCGTCGCCAAAGCTCGGCGGTGCGGCGCGGGACGATTCCGGCCTCGCGGCAGAGTAGGGATCAGACCTCGATCTTCAGCGAAAGTGCGTGGATGCGGCCCATGATCTCGGGCCCGAGCGCCTTGTGCACGGCGCGTTCGCGCGCGATCCGGCTCATCCCGGCCAGTTCCGGGGCCCGCAGCACCACCAGAAAGTGACTTTCGCCACCCTCGCGATAGCCGGCGTGGCCGCGGTGACATTCGCTTTCATCAATGATTTCAAGCGATTGCGGTGAAAGCCCGGCCTCGATCCGGCGCCGCATCTCGTCGGCCATCCCCATGCGCGAAAGTTCCCCCTTCAAAGTGCCGCCAGGAACATTAGACTGTCTGGCCTGACTCGGAAAGGACGGCCCCGTGGCGCAGAAATCGCCCTTCGACTTCGACATCTCGGTTTCGGCCGACAAGAAGAAGCGTACCCGTGGCAAGCGCGGCATGTCGGGCGCTTTCGAGACCTCGACACGCGTCTGCGACAAGCCGGACTGCCAGGAGCCAGGCCAGTATCGCGCGCCCAAGTCACCGGATTCGCTGGATGATTACTGGTGGTTCTGCAAGGACCACGTGCGTGAGTACAATCTGAAGTGGAACTATTTCTCGGGCCAGTCCGAGGAGGAGTTCCTGAAGAACATGGACCTTGCGCGGGTATGGGAGCGGCCGACTAAACCCTTCGGAAAGGCGACCGAGGAGGGCCGCGCATGGGCCCGCCACGGGATCGAGGATCCGCACGAGATCCTGGGCGAGAACGCGACGCGCAATCCCGGCAGGTCGATGACCGGCACCCGCCGCCTGCCACCGACCGAGCGCAAGGCGCTCGAGATCCTCGACGCACGCGACCACTGGAGCCGGACCGAGATCAGCAAACAGTACAAGAGCCTGGTCAAGGACCTGCATCCGGACATGAACGGCGGCAACCGTGCCGACGAGGACCGCTTGCAGGAGGTCGTCTGGGCCTGGGACCAGATCAAGGACAGCCGCCACTTCCGCGAGTGATGCGCGTGTCTCGGCGGGATGAGGGGGCTCGGCTCCCGCCGCCTCCCCCGGCATGTTTGAAACGAGATGAAAGCCGGAACGGGTGGAGCGGGGCGCGGAAATCTGCCAGAGCAGCGTCCGGACGGAGGGCGAAGGATGACCGACACGGTACGGGTGGACCTGGGCGCGCGGAGCTATGACGTGCGGATCGGGGCGGGGCTGCTGGCCCGCGCCGGGTCCGAGATCGCGCCGCTTCTGAAGCGCAAGCGGGTGGCGGTCCTGACCGACGAGACGGTGGCGGCGGCGCATCTTCCGGCGCTCGAGGCGGCCCTGGCGAGCGAGGGCATCGCGCTCTCGGCACTGGCGCTGACGCCGGGCGAGGCGACGAAGAGCTGGGCCGGGCTCGAGCGGGCGGTCGAATGGCTGCTGGCCGAGAAGGTCGAGCGGCGCGACATGGTCGTGGCTTTGGGCGGCGGTGTGATCGGCGATCTGGGCGGCTTCGCCGCGGCGGTCCTTCGCCGTGGGGTGCGCTTCGTGCAGCTGCCGACGACGCTACTCGCGCAGGTCGACAGTTCGGTCGGCGGCAAGACGGGGATCAACTCGCGGGCCGGCAAGAACCTGATCGGCGCGTTTCATCAGCCGTCGCTGGTCCTGGCGGACATCGATGTTCTGGGCACACTGACCGAGCGCGATTTTCTCGCCGGCTATGGCGAGGTGGTGAAGTACGGCGCGCTGGGCGATGCGGCCTTCTTCGAGTGGCTCGAGGCGAACGGGCCGGCCATGGCGAAGGGCGATGCGGACCTCAGGCAACATGCGGTGCGCCGGTCGGTCGAGATGAAGGCCGAGATCGTCGCCCGCGACGAGACCGAGGAGGGCGACCGGGCGCTTCTGAACCTTGGACACACGTTCTGCCACGCGCTCGAGGCGGCGACGGGCTATTCCGGCCGGCTGCTTCACGGTGAGGGCGTGGCGATCGGCTGCGCGCTGGCGTTCGAGCTCTCGGCGCGGCTGGGCCTGTGCAGCCAGGAAGAGCCGTCGCGCTTTCGCGCGCATCTAGCCGCGATGGGGATGAAGAAGGATCTGTCGGACATTCCGGGCGAGTTGCCGGGGGCCGAGGCGCTTCTGGGATTGATGGCGCAGGACAAGAAGGTGGTCGACGGGCGGCTGAGGTTCATCCTGGCGCGCGGCATCGGCGAGGCGTTCGTGGCGCCGGACGTCGAACCGGACGCGGTGCGCGGGCTTCTGGCAGATGCGCTGACGCGGTAAGGGTCGTCAGGCGCCGAGTTCGGCGAGGCGCCGTTCCTGCCGAGCGATGATCGCGTCGACCTCGGCCATGGCGGCGGGCGTCAGCGGCGCGCCGGGGCGGCGCAGCGCCGGGTGGGCGATGGCGCCGCGCCGGGCGAGGATGTACTTGCGGACGGCGAGGCCGAGGCCGGGCTGGCTCTCGTAGCGGACGAGCGGCAGGTAGGCGGCGAAGATCTCGTGCATCCGGTCCGTTTCGCCCGCGGCGTGGAGCCGGGTGACGACGTCCATCATTTCGGGATAGGCGAAGCCGGTCATCGCGCCGTCGGCGCCGCGTTCGAGTTCCTCGGGCAGGAACTGGCCACCGTTGCCGCAGAGGATCGAGACGCGGCGCGCTCCCTGGTCCGAGGCGCGGCGGAGCGCGGCGATCTTTTCCAGGCCCGGCCAGTCCTCGTGCTTGAGCATGACGCAGGTCGGGCAGGTTTCGAAGACCTTCAGAAGCACCGAGGTCGGGATCGGCACGCCGGTGACCAGCGGGAAGTCCTGAAGGACCCACGGGATGTCGCCGAGCGTGTCGGCGGCGCCCTGGAAATACTGGACGATCTGGTCGTCCGAGCGCAGGCCGGCTGCGGGAGCGACCATGACGCCGGCGGCACCCGCCGCCATCGCGTCCTCGGCCAGCGCCTTCATCGCGGCAAAGCCCGGGGCCGAAACGCCGACGATCAGCGGAAGGTCGGTGCGGGCACGGACGCGCGCCACGACCGCGACGCTTTCGGCGTGGGTGAGTTTCGGCGCTTCGCCCATGATGCCCAGAAGCGTGAGACCGGTCGCGCCCCGCTCGGCGTAGAAGTCGGTCATGCGATCGACGCTATCGAGGTCGAGCGCGCCATCGGGCAGGAACGGCGTGACGGCGATGGTGAAGACGCCGCGGGCGGATTCGGTGAGGCGCATATCGGGTCTCCTCAGGCGGCGAGGAAGTGGGCGAGGCCGTGGAGCGCGGCGTAGTCGTCCTCGACCACGGTGACGCGGAAGCTGTCCATCAGATCGGCGAAACGGCCCTTGTCGCGGAAGGCCTCGCCAAAGCCGAGGCGCGGCAGGTGCGGTGCGAGGGCGCGGGCGACGCCGCCAATGAGGTAGAGGCCGCCGAAGGGCAGGTGGATCAGCGCCTGGTCGCCCGCGACGGTGCCGAGGAAGGCGGCGAAGCTGCGAGCGGCTGCCTCGGCGCGTGCCTCGCCCTCCTTCAGCGCGGCCATGATCTCGGCCGCCCTGGCCTGGTGCGGGGCACCGGCCTCGTCGCACTGCCAGGCATAGAGCCGTTCGAGCCCGCGGCCCGAGAGCAGGTCCTCGACCGAGGCGAAGCCGTGAAGCTTCTGAAGGTGCAGCGCGAGGCGCAGGTCGGCCTCGTTGCGGACCGGAAGCGTGACGTGGCCGGCCTCGGCGGCCGGAACGATGCGCCCGCCCGGGCCGGGATGCACGGCGGCGATGTTGAAGCCGGTGCCGACGCCGATGACGAGCTGGGCCGCGCCCGGCTTCTGCGGCCCGTCGAGGACCGGGTGCAGCATGCCCGGCGCGATATGGCCCATCGCGTGGCCCTGCGCGGCAAGGTCGTTCAGGACGGCGACGCGCTCGGCGCGGGTGGCGCGGGCGACAGTTTCCTCGTCGATGGTCCAGTCGAGGTTGGTGAGTTCGGCGCGGCCGTCCATCACCGGCCCGGCGACGGCAATGGCCGCCGCGGCGCAGTCGACGTTGTCCTGCTGGGCGATGAAGGCCCTGAGCACGGATTCGAGGTCCGGGTAGTCGGCGTTGGCGTATCGCGTAACCGTGTCTGGGAGGAGCGTCGCGCCATCGGCCAGCGCAACGCGGGTGTTGGTGCCGCCGGTGTCGGCGACGAGCGCGTAGCGGTCGGGGGCGAAGGACATGCGCGTCTCCTCAGCGGGCGAGGGCCTTTTGGAAGGCCTCATAGGACGCCTTCGGGGTGCGGTTCAAGCTGTCGAAGTCGACGCGGACGAGGCCGAAGCGTTTGCCGTATCCCATCGCCCATTCGTAATTGTCGAGAAGCGACCAGGCGAAGTAGCCCTTGACCGGAGCGCCGTCGGCGATGGCGCGCAGGACCTCGCGCAGGTGGACGAGGTAATAGTCGATGCGGTCGTCGTCCTCGATCCGGTTGCCGAGAGGACGGTCGGGCGCGGCCATGCCGTTCTCGGTGATGTAGAGCGGCAGCTCGCCCGTGTAGTCGCGGGCGAGGCGCATCAGGAAATGGTGCAGGCCCTCGGGGTGGATCTCCCAGCCCATGTCTGTCTTTGGCAGCGTGCCGATGCCGTCGCCGGTGTTGGGCCAGGGGCCGGGCGCGTGGGTGACGCGCTTGCAGGTGTAGTAGTTGACCCCGCACCAGTCGAGCGGCTGGCCGATCACCTCGAAGTCCTTCTCCCAGCCCGTCGGCATGTGTGGCAGCAGGCCTTCCAGCGCCTCGGCGGGATAGCTCTTGCGGAAGACGCCGCCCGCGAACCAGCGATTGTAGATCGCGTCGTAGGTGGCGGTCGCCTTCGCCGTCTCGGGCGAGGTGTCCGCCGGCAGCGCATGTTCGAAGTTGAAGACGGCGCCGATGTTGCCGGCGCCGGCTGCGCGCAGCGCCGAGACGGTGGTGCCGTGAGCGAGGCAGACGTGGTGCATTGCGCGGGCGGCGGCGCGGATGTCGCGCTGGCCGGGAGCGTGGATGCCAAGGAAGTGCGAGAGCCAGGCAACGCACCAGGGTTCGTTGATCGGCGCGACCGACCAGATCCGGTCGCCGAGGCGTGACCAGATCACCTGGGCATAGTCGGCCAGCCAGTTCGCGATGTCGCGGTTGCGCCAGCCGCCGAGGTCGGCGAGCGCCGAGGGCAGTTCCCAGTGGTAGAGCGTCAGCGCCGGCTTGATCCCGCGCGCCAGCATCCCGTCGACGAGCCGGTCGTAAAAGTCTAGGCCGTCGTCATTCACCGGCCCGCGCCCCTCGGGCATCACCCGCGCCCAGGAGGCCGAGAAACGGTAGGCGTCGAAATTGCCGGCCTTGAGGAGATCGAGGTCCTCTTCCCACCGGTGGTAATGGTCGCAGGCGACCGCCCCGGTTTCGGCATTCACCACGTTGCCCGGCGTCTCGGCGAAATCGTCCCAGTGCGTGCGGCCGGCACCGCCGAAGGCGTGACCTTCGATCTGGTAGGCCGCCGTCGCGGCGCCGAAGGTGAAGCCTTCGGGAAAATCCTTGCGGGTGGGGAGCATCTATCCTCCGGCGGGTGCGGGACCGGTCGAATGGCCCACGGTGAGGACGGCGTCAAGGAGGCGCTGGCGCGGACGCCCGCCGGGATCGGTGATGAGGCCGAGCAGCATCTCGGCGGCGATCGTGCCGGCTTCGCGGACCGAGCTCTTGGTCGCGGTGAAGACGGGCTCGTCGTCGAAGGTCGAGAAGTAGGAAAGCTCGTCGTCATGGGTGACGATCGAGACGTCGCGGCCCATCGTCAGACCGCGCTCCTCGATGGCGCGGCGGACGCCGAGCGCGATGATCGCAGAGGCGGTGAGAAAGGCGGTCGGCGGTCCTTCCGCTGCCAGCATCCGGCGGGCCGAGCGGTAGCCGTGGCGTTCGGTCATCTCGTCGGCGGCCATGATCGACGGGTCCTCGCCTATGCCCCGCGCGGCCAGGGCGGCGGCATAACCCTCGTGGCGGCGGATGGCGAAGTCCATCGTCTCGAGGCCGTTGACCAGCGCGATGCGGCGGTGGCCGAGGTCGAGCAGGAACTCGGTCGCGCGCTGGAAGGCGCGGCGGTTGTTCACGTCGAGCCACGAATAGTCCTCGTCATGGTCCGAGATGCGGCCGTGTACGACGAAGGGCAGGCCCAGCGTCTTGAGAAGCGCGACGCGGGGGTCCGAGGTACGCGGGCCGTGGACGATGACGCCATCGACGCGGCGGCGCCGGGCAAAGTCGCGGTAGACCTCGGCCTCGTCCTCGTCGCCGACGACGCGCAGCACCATGTCATAGCCGGCGCGGGCATAGCTTTCGCCCGCCCCGGCGATGAAATCGGCGAAGACCGGGTTCACCATCTCGTGCTGCTTGGAGGTGGGAATCACGTGGCCGATCGCCATGGCGCGCCCGGTGGCGAGGCTCTGGGCGCGGGCGTCGGGGACGTAACCGTATTTTTCCGCGGCCTCGACGACGCGGCGTCTCGTCGCCTCGCTGACGTCGGGATAGCCGTTGAGCGCCCGGCTGACGGTCGTCGGAGAAAGCCCGAGCTTGGCGGAAAGGTCCTTCAATCGCATCGCGTCAGGCTTCCAAAGCGCTTTAGATCGGCGGCGACTGTACTGAGGACGCCGGACCGCGTCAAAGCCCTCGTGCAACCGCCCGGAATGCCGCACGTGCAAGAAACAAGGGCTGCCGGCGCAGCAATCGAAACGCCTCTTGACGGAATACTCGCCTTGAGAGAGTGTAAGGGCGTCCAAAGCGCTTTGGAAATCGGCGCAGGGGCAAACCAAGGCGCGGCTGTCGCGCCGGATTGGGAGGTAAGACATGAACCGCCATCTCGCGAGCGTCGCGGCGCTCGCTCTCTTCGCTGGCACCGCCGGGGCGCAGGACCTGAAGTTCGCGCCGGGCGAGGATGCGCGCTTTCACTGGGACAGCTACGACGCCTTCGCAGCGGCCCACGATCTGACGGGTCAGGAGCTGACGATCTCCGGCCCGTGGCTCGGTCCGGACCAGGAGCTGGTCGAATCGATGCTGGCCTATTTCGAGGCGGCGACCGGCGCAGACGTGAAATATGTCGGCTCGGATTCGTTCGAGCAGCAGGTGCAGATCGACACCGAGGCCGGGTCGGCCGCGAACATATCGGTCTTCCCGCAGCCGGGCCTTCTGGCCAGCCTCGCCGGTCGCGGCTACGTCGCCGAACTGACCGACGCCGACGCCGACTGGCTGCGCGAAAACTATGCCGCCGGCCAGAGCTGGGTCGACCTTTCGACCGCCAACGGAGCGGACGGCGAGCCGGGGCTTTACGGATTCTTCTACAAGATCGACGTGAAATCGCTGGTCTGGTACGTGCCGGAGAACTTCGAGGACGCGGGCTACGAAGTGCCCGAGACCATGGAGGATCTGAAGGCCCTGACCGAGCAGATCGTGGCCGACGGCGGCACGCCCTGGTGCATCGGCCTGGGCTCGGGCGCGGCGACCGGGTGGCCGGCGACCGACTGGGTCGAGGACATGATGCTGCGCACCCAGTCGCCGGCCGACTACGACGCCTGGACCAAGCACGAGATCCCGTTCAATGACCCCAAGGTCGTCGAGGCCATCGACGCGTT
>JBNLCA010000051.1:0-2290 GCA_050303575.1 Paracoccaceae bacterium | reverse complement strand
CGGAATCACCGTCCACACACAGGGCAACACCAGGGCGATCCTCGGTCATGACCGCGCGGAGGCGGTGCTGCTGGAGGACGGGACGACCTATCCCGCCGACCTCGTCGTCATGGCGGTCGGCATCCGGCCCGAGACGCGCCTTGCGAATGACTGCGGGCTCGAGGTCGCGCGCGGCATCGTCGTGGACGACGCGATGCGGACCTCGGACCCGTCGGTCTTCGCGGTCGGCGAATGCGTCGAGCATCGCAAGATCTGCTATGGTCTCGTTGCGCCCTTGTACGACATGGGCAAGGTGCTGGCGAAGACGCTGCTCGACGAGGCCGACGCCTACGAGGGATCAGAGGTCTCGACCAAGCTCAAGGTAACCGGCGTCAACCTCTTCTCGGCGGGCGACTTCGCCGAGGGCGAGACCCGCGAGGACATCGTTTTCCGCGACCCCGGCCGGGGCGTCTACAAGCGCCTCGTCCTTGAGAACGACCGGCTGATCGGCGCGGTCATGTACGGCGACACGGCCGATGGCGCCTGGTTCTTCTCGCTGATCAAGGACGGCACCGATGTCTCCGAGATGCGCGACACGCTGATCTTCGGGCCGGCCTTCCAGGGGGGCGGATCGGCGGACCCTATGGCGGCCGTTGCAGCATTGCCGCCTGAGGCGGAAATCTGCGGCTGCAACGGCGTCTGCAAGGGCCGGATCGTCCAGGCCATTCAGGGTGGAGCGGCTACCCTGGATCAGGTGCGCGCAGTGACGAAAGCATCCTCGTCCTGCGGCACCTGTACCGGCCTGGTCGAGCAGGTGATGGCGGTGACCCTGGGCGACGGGTTCGAGATGCCCACGGCCAAGCCGATCTGCGCCTGCTGCGACCTCACGCACGAGGACGTGCGGCGGCTGATCAAGAGCCAGGAACTGAAGTCGATGCCGGCCGTCATGCAGGAGCTGGGCTGGAAGACGCCGAACGGCTGCCATGTCTGCCGCCCGGCTCTGAACTTCTACCTGCTGGCGGACTGGCCGGTCGAATACAAGGACGATCCGCAGAGCCGTTTCGTCAACGAACGCAACCACGCCAACATCCAGAAGGATGGCACTTTCAGCGTGATGCCGCGCATGTTCGGCGGCGTGACGACGCCGGACGAGTTGCGCGCCATCGCCGATGCGGCCGACAAGTACGGCGTGCCGATGGTCAAGGTGACCGGCGGCCAGCGCATCGACCTTCTGGGCGTGAAGAAGGAAGACCTGCCGGCGATCTGGGCCGATCTCAACGGCGCCGGCATGGTCTCAGGCCACGCCTACTCCAAGGGCCTCCGGACGGTGAAGACCTGCGTCGGCACCGACTTCTGCCGCTTCGGCACGCAGGATTCGACGGGGCTCGGCATCAAGCTGGAAAAGCGCCTATGGGGCTCGTGGACGCCGCACAAGGTTAAGCTGGCGGTCTCGGGCTGCCCGAGGAACTGCGCCGAGGCGACCTGCAAGGATGTTGGCATCGTCTGCGTCGACTCGGGCTACGAGGTCGGCGTCGGCGGCGCGGCGGGGATGGATCTGAAGAAGATCGAGCCGCTCGCCAAGGTCGCCACCGAGGAAGAGGCGATCGATCTCACCGTCGCCTTCGTCCAGCTCTACCGCGAGAACGCCAAGTATCTCGACCGGCCCTACAAGTGGATCGACAAGGTCGGGATGGAATGGGTCCGCGCACAGGTTGTCGACGACCTCGACAACCGCTCCGCGCTGATCGCGCGCTTCGACCTTTCGCAGACCGTCTACCAGCGTGACCCCTGGGCCGACCTCGCGCAACCGAAACCAGCCGAGCGGTTCCAGCCGCTCGCCGACCTTACGCTGGAGGCCGCCGAATGAGCTGGCTCGATATCGGATCCCTCGATGACATCGCCCCGCTCGCGGCGCGCGTCATCAAGACAAGGGTGGGCTGCGTCGCCGTCTTTCGCACCTCCGACGACCGCGTCTTCGCGCTGAACGACCGGTGCCCGCACAAGGGCGGGCCACTCTCCGACGGCATCGTGCACGGGACCAAGGTGACCTGCCCGCTGCACAACTGGGTCTTCTCGCTCGAGACCGGCGAGGCGCAGGGCGCCGATACCGGCCAGGTCGCAACCTATCCCGTACGAGTCGAGGACGGCCGCATCCTGGTTCAGTCCGAACGCTTCTTCCTCAAGGCCGCCGAATAAGCGGCGAACCCTCCCCAACAGAACGGAGCCTGACAATGTCCTACGTAGTCCCTCAGGAGTTCGCCACGAAGATGGTGGATGCCGGCGTCTCGAAGATCTTCATGTCCACCAAGGA
>JBNLCA010000050.1:0-8115 GCA_050303575.1 Paracoccaceae bacterium | reverse complement strand
AACAATCCGTGAGGCAGCCCGCGCTTGCCCCGTGCGGGCCGGGTTGCTAGACGGGTCGCTGTTGCAGGGAGGCTTGACGATGAACGATCTTTCCACCGAAACGGCCTCGGCGGCGCCGGTCACGGAAGCGGATATTCACCTGATCCAGCGGATCATCCCGCACCGCTATCCATTCCTGCTGATCGACAAGGTGCGCGACATCGTCCCGAACAAGGGCGCGGTCGGCATCAAGAACGTCACCTACAACGAGCCGCATTTCCAGGGTCACTTTCCGCAATCGCCGATCATGCCGGGCGTCACCATCATTGAGGCGATGGCACAGACCGCCGCCATCGTCGTCGGCATCTCGCTGAACACGGTGGACCGCGACCTGCTGGTCTATTTCATGGCCGTCGACAACTGCAAGTTCCGCCGCAAGGTGGTGCCGGGCGACGTTCTGGAACTGCACGTCACGGTCAAGCGCGGCGGCGGCAAGGTGTGGAAGTTCCACGGCAAGGGAATGGTCGGCGACGAGGTCGCGTGCGAGGCCGAGTTCACCGCGATGATGGATCTGAAGGACTGAGATGACCACCGGGGTCCATCCGTCGGCGATCGTGGAGGACGGCGCCGAGATCGGCGAGGGCGCTATCGTCGGCCCGTTCTGCCATGTCGGGCCTCGGGTGAAACTCGGCGCGGGTGTCCATCTGAAAAGCCACGTCGTTGTCACCGGCATCACCGAGATCGGCGCTGAAACGGTGGTCTTTCCCTTCGCCTGCATCGGGGAGATCCCGCAGGATCTCAAGTACAAGGGAGAGGAGACGCGGCTGACCGTCGGCGCGCGCTGCCGCATCCGCGAGGGCGCGACGCTGAACACCGGGACCGAGGGCGGCGGCGGGCTGACCTAGGTGGGCGATGACTGCCTGATCATGGCGGGCGCGCATGTTGCGCATGACTGCCGGGTCGGCAACCGGGTGATCCTGGTCAACAACGCCGCGCTGGCCGGCCATTGCGTCGTCGAGGACGATGTCATCATCGGCGGCCTTTCAGGCGTGCACCAGTGGGTGCGCATCGGCCGTGGCGCGATCATCGGCGCGGTGACGATGGTGACGAATGACGTCATCCCGTTTGGCCTGGTTCAGGCGCCCAGGGGCGAGCTTGACGGGCTCAACCTCGTTGGCCTCAAGCGCCGGGGCGTGGCGCGCGAGGACATCACCGCGCTGCGCGCCGCCTACCAGATGCTGGCGCAGGGCGACGGCGCCTTTCTCGACCGCGCGCGCCGGCTGGGCGAGGAGACGCAGAGCGACTACGTGCGCGAGATCGTCGATTTCGTGCTCGGCGCATCGGACCGCTCGTTCCTGACGCCTCGCTGAGGCAGGCGCCGAAGCAGGCTGCCTCGCCACAAAACTTTTACCTCACCGTCACGCAGCGGACTCCTCGGGCCGTTACCCCACATCAAGCTTGGGTGGGGACGAGATGCTGGAAGTCGAAGAGCTGACGAAGAGGTTCGGCGCACGGACCGCTGTAGATCGTGCGAGCTTCAAACTGGACAAGCCCGCCATGATCGGCGTCATCGGCCGGTCGGGCGCGGGCAAGTCGACGCTTCTGAGGATGCTCAACCGCCTCGCCGACGCGACGTCGGGGCGCATCACCTTCGAGGGGCGCGAGGTCACCGGCCTCAGGGGCGCCGAGAGGCGGCGCTGGCAGTCGGACTGCGCGATGATCTTCCAGCAGTTCAACCTTGTTCCCCGGATGGACGTTGTCTCGAACGTGCTGCATGGCACGCTGAACCGGCGCTCGACACTTGCGACGATGTTCAACCTCTATCCGGCGGACGACATCCACCGCGCCATCGACATCCTCGACCGGCTGGGCATCGCGTCCGAAGCGCCGAAACGGGCCGAGGCGCTGTCGGGCGGCCAGCAGCAGCGCGTGGCCATCGCGCGGGCGCTGATGCAGGACCCGAAGATCATCCTGGCAGACGAGCCGATCGCGAGCCTCGACCCGATGAACGCGCAGATCGTGATGGAGGCCCTGCGCCGCATCCACGAGGAAGACGGCCGTGTCGTCATCGCGAACCTCCACACGCTCGACACCGCGCGTCGCTATTGCGACCGGGTGATCGGGATGCGCGACGGACGCATCGTCTTCGACGGCGCGCCCGAACAGCTGACCACCGGCGCCGCGCGCGACATCTACGGCGCCGGTGCGGACTTTTCCGAAGGCGCCACCTCGACCGAGATCGAGGCGCTCGACCGGGCCAACCGGCGCGAGGAAGACGCCTGGGCCGAGGCCTGACTGCAACCCAAGCCCGCGCGAGGGGCGCGGGGGAAAACGGAGACGATCATGAAGTCCACACTTGCCATCGCGCTGCTCACCACCGCGCTCGCCTCGGCCGCATCGGCCCAGGGCATCACCGAGTTCCGCATCGGCCTTCTGGGCGGCGAGAACGCGCAGGACCGGCTCAACTCGAACGAGTGCCTGCGCGCCTACGCCGAGGAAGCGCTCGGTGTTCCGGTCAAGCTCTTCGCGCCGGCCGACTACAACGGCGTGATCCAGGGCCTTCTGGGCGGCACCATCGACATGGCCTGGCTCGGCGCCTCGGGCTACGCGGCGGTCTACCTCGAGGATCCGAACGCGGTGACACCGGTGCTGGTCAAGGCGAACCTCGACGGTTCCTACACCTATCATTCGATCGGCTTTGCGCGGGTGGACAGCGGCATCACCTCGCTCGAGGGCGTGCAGGGCAAGAAGTTCGGCTTCGGCGATCCGAACTCGACCTCGGGCTACCTGATCCCGTCGGTCGAGATCCCCGCGGCGACCGGCCATTCCATGGAATCGGGCGATTACTTCGGCGAGGTCGTCTTCACCGGCGGCCACGAACAGACCATCGTCGCGGTGGCGAATGGCGACATCGACGCTGGCGTCACCTGGGCCGACGGCCAGGGCGACTGGGAAGACGGCTACAACTCGGGCGCGCTCAGGAAGGCGGTCGATGCCGGCCTCGTCGACATGAACGACCTCGTCCAGATCTGGCAGTCCAAGCCGATCCCGGAAGGCCCGGTCGTGGTGCGCAACGCGCTCCCCGAGGATGTGAAGGCCACCATGACCGACCTCGTCCGTGACCTGCACGCCAACGATGCCGACTGCGCCTATGGCGTCGCGGCGGGCGACACCGCCGGCTTTGTGCCGATCGACCACAGCTACTACGAGACGATCATCGAAGTCCGTCGTCAGCAGACCAACTGACGCATCAGGCGCCCCGGACCTGCCCCGGGGCGCCGCCTTTCCCATGACAGATCTGACAGTCTCCCCCGCGTCCGCCCCGCCGCGCATGCCCGACAGCTACATGGAGCTCGTGCGGCGCCGTCGCCTCTATGGCGGGCTGGTGCTGATGATCTTCGTCCTCATGATGGCGTCGGGCTTCTACGTTGCCGACGACCGTAATGCGGGCGGCTTCTGGAGCGGCCTCGCGCAGCTCGACGATTTTCCGGCCGGCGTGATTTCCGAGGCCTGGGCCAAGCGCGCCGATCTTCCGGCGCTGATGTGGAAATACCTTCCGGCGCTGATCGAGACGATCAACATCGCGGCGGTCTCGACGCTTGTCGGCGCGCTTCTCGGGCTCGTCCTGTCGCTTCTCTCGGCCCGCGGCATCGCGCGCTGGCCGCGGCTGACGCCGGTGTTCCGGCGGATCATGGACATCATGCGCGCCGTGCCCGAGGTGGTGATCGCGCTGGTCCTGATCTTCGTCCTTGGCGGCGGGCCGGTCCCGGCGATGATTGCAATCGCCTTCCACACGACGGGCGCCCTGGGCAAGCTCTTCTCCGAGGTTGCCGAGAACGCCGATCTGAAACCGGTCGAGGGCCTGGCCTCGGTCGGCGCCACCTGGACGCAAGGGATGTGGCTGGGTGTCCTGCCGCAGGTCGCACCGAACTATCTGAGCTACGCGCTTCTCAGGTTCGAGATCAATATCCGTGCCTCGGCCATCTTGGGCTTCGTCGGCGCGGGCGGCATCGGCTACGAGCTGAAGAACGCGATGGCCTGGGGGCAGGGCCGCTTCGACGAGGCGGCGGCGATCTTTCTTCTGCTCTTCGGCACGATCGTCTTCTTCGACCAGATATCGTCGCGCTACCGCAACCGACTGGTGAAGGGGGCCGCACCATGAGCATCGCCGAGGCGCATCTTGCCGAGACGTATCGGGTCGCGGACCGCCTGATCCGCAAGAAGCGCATCGCCGCCTTCGCGGTGCCGGCGGTGGTGCTGGTGTACCTGGCTTATGTCTTCTTCGCCTTCGACATCCCGGGCCTTGCCGAGCGCGCCCGGCTCGACAACGCGATCACGCTGGCGTCTGACAGCTGGAGCTACAAGACGGAGGTCCTGCGCGACAACCGGACGGGCGAGATCACCGTCGCCGTCGAGGGCGAGCGCAAGGGCACCTACCCGGCAGACGCCCCGCCCGACTGGGTGACGCGCGAGGCGGATGTCACCGTCATCGACCTGGGCGAAGGGCACGTGGTCCGGCTGCTCCCCGACGAGGCGATGAGCTACGAGGTGCCGGGCTACGGCATGATCGAGGCGCAGCTGGTCGGCGGCAAGATCGTCACGAACCTCGGCGACGCGGCGCCCGACTGGATCAGCGCGACCGACCGGCGGGTCTCGATCACGACGGACCAGGCGCGCATTGCGATCACGAGGACGAAGACCGAGATCTTCCGCTTCTTCCCCGGCTGGGAACTTTTCTGGTTCACCTTCGAAAGCCCCTATTACGGGCACGGGCCGCTGGAGATCCTTTTCGGCCCGCGCATCGACCCCGATCGCGCCAACGTTCCCGGTGCGTGGCACGACTTCTGGTCGAACGCGATCTGGCGCCACGGCGACACCGCCTGGGCCCTTGGCGAGACGATCCTGATGGCCTTCCTCGGTACCTTCGGGGCGGCCATCGTTGCGCTGCCGGTGGCCTTCCTTGCCGCGCGAAACTTCGCGCCCTTCGTCGCGATCCGTTTCGCGGTTCGTCGGGTGTTCGACTTCGTGCGCGGGGTTGACGGGCTGATCTGGACCATCGTGCTGTCCCGCGCCTTCGGGCCGGGGCCGCTGACCGGGGCGCTCGCGATCCTGGTCACCGACACCGGGACGTTCGGCAAGATCTTCTCCGAGGCGCTCGAGAATGTCGACGAGAAGCAGATCGAGGGCGTCGCCTCGACGGGGGCGAAACCGGCGCAGCGCTACCGTTTCGGGGTTTTGCCGCAGATCACGCCGGTGCTTCTGAGCCAGGTCCTCTATTTCTTCGAATCGAACACCCGCAGCGCAACGATCATCGGTGCCATCACCGGCGGCGGGATCGGGCTTCTCCTGACGCAGGCGATGCAAACCCAGAAGGATTGGGAGGAGGTCGCCTATTACATCATCCTGATCGTGGTGATGGTGATGATCATGGATTCACTCTCGGGCTGGATCAGGCGCCGGCTGATCAAGGGGCAATGATGGCGCGTTTGGGGGAGGAGCCGGTCATCCAGCCGGATGTGTCGCTGACCGACGTGACGCTGGGCCGGTACGTCGAGATCGGGAAAGGGAGCCGGATCGCGCATTCCGAGTTCGGCGACTATTCCTACTGCGACCGCTATGCCGACGTCGCGAACGCGACGATCGGCAAGTTTGCCAACATCGCCTCGTTCGTGCGGATCGGCGCGACCGATCACCCGATGGACCATGCGTCGCTGCATCACTTCATGTACCGCTCGGCGGATTACTGGGACGATGCGGAGGACGATGCGGATTTCTTCGCGCACCGCCGGTCGCGGCGGGCCATCGTTGGGCATGACACGTGGCTTGGTCACGCATCCATGATCAAGCCCGGCGTGACGGTCGGCGATGGCGCCATCGTCGCCTCGGGCGCGATCGTGACGAAGGACGTGGCGCCTTACGTGATCGTCGCGGGGGCGCCGGCGACGGTGCTGCGCGAACGTCAGCCGGCGGCCGTGGCCGAGCGCCTCGTGGCCCTGGGCTGGTGGCACTGGGAGCATGACCGGTTGAGGGCGGCGCTTGAGGATTTTCGGGCGCTCAAGGCCGAGGCGTTTCTCGAGAAGTACGGTGGATGATGCGGCGCCCGGAGGCCCCGGCGGCGGGCATCCCGGTTTCGCCGTGCGTGCGGTCCGGCGACCCGCTGGGGGCTCTGCCCCCAAGACCCCCGCAGTATCTGGAACTCGGGGAAGGAATCAGCTTCCGTCGAAGGTGAGCGTCACACTCTCGCCGGCGAACCAGGTCTGGCCGTATTCGATGGGGCGCCCGCCTGCGTCGACATTGAGCGAGACGGACATCAGGAGCGGTGCGCCTTCCTTAACGCGGAGGTGCAGAGCCTGGGTCGCGGTGGCGGCGCGGGCCGAGAGGCGGGTCCAGGCACGGGTGTAGTCGTCGATGCCGGTGCGGGCGAGGGCGCGGGTGACCGACTGTTCCTCGGCCAGCGCCTCGGCGAGGCCTCTGATTTCAGGGAAGACGCTTCGGAAGGTGGCGATGGGATTGCCGTCGGCGCTGGAGATGCCGTCGCACACAAGGACCGACGTGCCCTTCCTGAGCCGCAGCGCCTTCGCCTCGTCGGTGGTGGCAGGGCGGGTTTCCAGGGCGAGGAAGCGTTTGCCGGGCACCTGGCCATTGGCGGCAAGGTTCTGGTGGAAGCGGACGCGGCGGCCGATCCGGTAGTCGGTCGCCCTGGCCTGGACGAAGGCACCGGCGCCGCGGCGGGTGTAGACGAGATTCCTGTCGGTGAGGTCGGCAAGCGCCCGTCGCACCGTGTGGCGGTTGACGCCGTACCGGGCGGCGAGCTCGGCCTCGGTCGGCAGCCGGTGGCCGGGCGGGTAGGCGCCCTTGGCGATGGCGCCGGTAAGCTCGTCGGCGATCGAGCGCCAGATGGGTGTGGCTGTCATGGAAAGTTCACGCACCGGCCGTTGCGCGCGGGTCGCTCTCGCGCTATGATTTGTCTAGTTGTATAGACAACTGGAGAAGTTGTCCAGATGGACGGATCACGGATCGAGACTGAACGGCGGGACTGGCTGGGCGTGCTGGCCAAGGCGCCGCATGGGCGGCTGGTCGAGTTGGCCGCGCCGTTCGAGGCCGAGCACGAGGTGCTGCGTCCGGCGGAGGTCGGCGCGGTGATGGTGCGCGGCCGGATCGGCGGCACGGGCGGCGCCTTCAACCTCGGCGAGATGACCGTGACGCGCTGTTCGCTGCGGCTGGCGTCGGGCGAGGTCGGGCACGGCCACGTGCAGGGCCGCTCGAAGGCCGCGGCGCGGGCAGCCGCGCTGGTCGATGCGCAGATGCAGACCGCGCGGGCCGGCGAGGTGCGGGCCGCGGTGCTGGAGCCCCTGGCCCGGGCACAGGCCGACCTGAGGACGGCGCGCGCCGCGAAGGCCGCGGCGACGAAGGTCGAGTTCTTCACGATGGTCAGGGGAGAGGACTGATGCAGGCCGCAGCTCTCGAGGGCGGGTTCGCCGACGCACCGCGCGACGCGGCGCTGGCGTTCCGCGCCGCGATGTCGGCCATGGCGCGGCCGGGCCGGATCGAGCGCCTTGACGGCGCCGCGCCGCCGACGCCCCTGTCGGTGGCGGCCGGGGCGTTGATCCTGACGCTGTGCGATCCCGAGACCGGGCTTTACCTTGCCGGCGATTGCGACACCGACGCGGTGCGCGGCTGGGTGGCGTTCCACACCGGCGCTCCGCTGGTCGGGCCGGAGATCTGCCGGTTCGCGGTCGGCACGTGGGAGGCGCTTCTTCCGCTCGACCCCTACGCCATCGGCACGGCGGACTACCCGGACCGGTCGGCGACGCTGATCGTCGAGCGTGACGCGCTGGCCGCCGAGGGAACGGTGCTGACCGGGCCCGGCATCCGCGAGAGCGCGCGGCTGAACCTGCCGGACATCGAGATGTTCCGGCGGAACGCGAGACTTTTCCCGCTCGGGCTCGATTTCTTCTTCACGGCGGGCGATCGCGTGGCGGCGCTGCCTCGCACCACGCGCGTCGCGGAGGGTGGCTGATGTATGTAGCGGTCAAGGGTGGCGAGCGCGCCATCGACAATGCTCATGCCTGGCTGGCCGAGGAGCGGCGGGGCGATCCTGCCGTACCCGAACTCAGCGTCGCGCAGATCCGCGAG
>JBNLCA010000049.1:0-3015 GCA_050303575.1 Paracoccaceae bacterium | reverse complement strand
ATGGCGCGGGCGAGGAGCATCTAGGCCTCGACCAGAAGCTGCGACAGAGGCACCAGCCGCGTCGTCTCGGACTTGAGGAGCAGGCCGAAATTCTCGTCCACGCCGAGGAACGTGCCCTCGTGGCGCGCGCCCCGGGCGGCGACCGAAAGCGTCTCGCCCCGGTGCCAGGCGAGGCCCTCCCATTCGCGGTGGAGGCGCGCCCGACCACCGGGCTCCTCCAGCTCGGACAGCCAGAAGAGCGAATGGCGCGCCCAGGATTCCAGCAGTTCGGCCGCGTCGATCTCGCTGCAGCCTTCCTCGGCAAGGGCGGTCCAGTCCGGCGTCTCGCCGGGTTCGTATTCCGGCGGCAGGACGAGCGTAAGGTCGAGCGCGACGACCAGCCAGTCGGGCAGGGCGGCGGGATCGTCGGTGCTCGCCGCCACGGTCAGCGCGCCGACATGGCCGCCGTTCAGGCGCACGCCGCCCGACCATTCCAGATGCACCGCGACCTCGGGCGGCGCCAGCGCACCCAGCGCGTTCTGAAGCCCGACCCCGCAGGCCGGAAGCGCGGCCATCGCCGCCTCGAGCGGCGTTTCGGGCGCAAGCACCAGCGCGGCGCGCAGCCGCTCCTCGCCGATCGACCAGGGCAGAAGGCCGGAATCCACCCCGCGCCGCGCCTGGTCGCAGGCGATGGCGAAGGGGTTGGCCGGCCCCGCGGCCAGCCCCTTCAGAAGCGGCGGAAAACTTGGCACGACGGTCATGCGTGGCCCCCGGCGACCAGCACCTTCGCGAGGTCGCGGAACACCTTCGCCTCGGGCGCGGCGGTGTCCGACACGACGACCGGCGCGCCGCCGTCCGAGGCGGTGCGGATAGACAGGCGCAGCGGGATCTCGGCCAGAAGCGGCACGCCCAGCTTCGCCGCCTCTGCGGCGACCCCGCCATGCCCGAAAATATGCTCCTCGTGCCCGCAGTTCGAACAGATATGCGTCGACATGTTCTCGATCATACCAAGGATCGGGGTTCCCATCTTGCGGAACATGTCGATCCCCTTGCGGGCGTCCAGAAGCGCGATGTCCTGCGGCGTCGAGACGATGATCGCACCGTCGAGCTGCGCCTTCTGCGCCAGCGTCATCTGCACGTCGCCGGTGCCGGGCGGCAGGTCGACCAGCAGAACGTCCAGCGCGCCCCACTGGACCTGGAACAGCATCTGCTGCAGCGCCCCCATCAGCATCGGCCCACGCCAGACCACCGCCTCGTCCTCCTGCGTCAGAAGGCCCAGCGACATCAGCGTCACGCCGTGGTTCCTGAGTGGCAGGATGGTCTTGCCGTCGGGCGAGGCGGGCCGGCCCGAGACGCCCAGCATCCGCGGCTGCGACGGGCCGTAGACGTCGGCATCCAGCAAACCCACGCGCCGCCCCTCGGCGGCAAGCGCGGTTGCAAGGTTCGCGGTGACGGTGGACTTTCCGACCCCGCCCTTTCCGCTGGCGATGGCGATGATGTGGTCGACGCCGGGGATCTTTTCCGGCCCTTTCGGCTGGGCGGGCTTCATGCCCAGGTCCGGCGGCTTCGGCGCGGAATGCGCCGTCATGACAATCGAGACCGCCTCGACCCCCGGCAGCGCCTTGACCTTCGCCTCGGCCTCGGCGCGGGCGGGCTCCATCCGGGCAGAGCGCGCCGGATCGATCTCCAGCACGAACCGGACCGAGCCGCCGTCCACGGTCAGCGCCCGCACCATTCCGGCAGCCACGATATCCTGGCCGCCGACGGGATCGGTGACGCCGCGCAGGGCGGCCAGCACGTCGTCTCGCGTCAGGCTCATTCGGCGGGACCGGTGATCCTGCCTTCGACGACATGCTCGATGTCGAGCCCGTCGATGGTCAGAACGATACGCGCCCGCATCTCCTTGCCGGCGACGGACGGGCCCGCCTTGCGCACCGCCTCCTCGATCGCCTGCTGCGAGGTCACGCCGACCTGCTTGAGGAATTTCCGCATCGACATGTTGAACGTGTCGTCCATCTCATCCCCTCCTTGCGGGTTGACCGGCCCTGTGGGCGCTCACTAGCCTTCCGGCCGGGAGGCACCTGTGCCCAGGCTGGTCGTCATCATCTTCCTTCTCTGCGCCGGCATGGCCGTGGCGCAGGACCGTTCCTTTCGCCTGTCGCTCGACGGCGAGGTCGAGGCCTCGGGTCTTGCAGACTATCTCCTGCCGCGCTTCGCGCTCAAGACCGGACGTCGCGCCGACCTGGCGGGCGATGCGCCCGACGCCGTCATCGCGGCCGAGGGAGAGGTGCCGGTCATGGCGCGCGGCGGCACGGTCTATTTCCTGACGCTGACGGGCGACAATCCGGCGGCGCAGCTGTTCGCGGACTGGATCACCTCCGCGCCCGGTCAGGCGGCGATCGCCGCGTTCCAGCCCCGGGACGGCCCGCCCTTCACCGCTGCCGATACGGCCGAGCCCGAGGTCGAGATCACCTTCGACGGCGACGCCCGGCTGGGCGAGGATCTGGCCGAAGAACATTGCGCCCGCTGCCACCGGGTTGGCCAAGAGCGCGGCGCGATGTCGCTCGGCTCGACCCCCTCGTTCCCGGCGCTTCGGGCGCTCGCCGACTGGGACGCGAAGTTCCAGGCCTTCTACGCGCTGAACCCGCATCCGTCCTTCCTGCGCGTGACGGGCATCAGCCCGCCCTTCGATCCCGACCGGCCGCCGGTGATCGCGCCGGTCGAGCTTTCGCCGGACGAGGTCGAGGCGATACAGGCCTATGCCGCCGGGCTCGATCCGGCCGATCTGGGGGCGCCCGTCCAAAGTCAGTGATCCCTGCGTTTCGACAGGTAATCCTCGGTCGTCCGCACGCGCGGCCGCTCGCCCAGCGCCATCGGGTTGTCGGACGAGTGGAACTGCGCCTTGACCCGGCAATCGTCGCACATCTGGATCAGTCGCCCCGCGTCCGTCTCGGCGAACATCGGGTGCTTGCCCGTCAGCTTCTCCATGATCCGCTCGACCGTCGATTTCACGCCGAAGGGCTTGCCGCATTCGAC
>JBNLCA010000048.1:0-2323 GCA_050303575.1 Paracoccaceae bacterium | reverse complement strand
CGGACGCTGGCGCTGCCGCTCCTCACCTCGTCGCTCACAACGATCCTCGCGTTCCTGCCGATGATGCTCTCGATCGGGGCGACGGGCGAATATACCCGTTCGCTCAGCCAGGTGATCATCATCCTGCTTCTCGGCTCATGGTTCCTCGCCATGACCGTCACGCCGACGCTGTGCGCCTGGTTCCTGCCGGCGGGTCGAGGACCGGCCGAGGACGCGCCGGAAGGCAAGGTGCAGCAGATCTACGGCCAGATTCTCAGCACGCTCATGAAGATCCGCATTCCTTTTCTCGTCCTGCTTTTCGCGGTGCTGGCCGGGTCGGTCGTCGTCTTCGGCGGCGTCAAGAAGGAGTTCTTCCCCTCGTCCGACCGAACGCAGTTCCTCGTCTATGTCGATCTGCCTGCCGGAAGCTCGATCCGCCAGACCCGCGGCATCATCGACGACCTGACAGGCTGGCTGCCCGAGGATGTCGAGGGCGTCACGTCGGCGACGGGCTATGTCGGTGACGGCGGTCCGCGCTTCTTCCTGTCGCTGGCGCCGATCGACCCGGATCCGCATCTCGGTTTCGTTGTGGTCAACACCGACACCGTCGAGGATGTCGCGCCGCTGATCACCCGCCTCCGCGAGAGGGGCGCGGAACGCTACCCCGAAGCGCGCCTCCGCGTGAAACCCATGTGGCTGGGTGCCTCCGAAAGCGGCCTCGTCGAGGTCAAGCTCAGCGGCCCCGATGCTGCGACGCTCTACGAGAATGCGCGCCGGGTCGAGGCAAGACTGAATGCCATTCCCGGCACGCTGAATGTCGAGAACAGCTGGGAGAACCCGATCCTGAAGATCCGGATCGAGGTCGACCAGGGCCGCGCCCGTCGCGCCGGGGTAACGAGTGACGACATCGCCACCTCGCTATCAAGTTTTCTCAGTGGGGCCGAGGTCAGCGATTACCGCGAGGGCGACCTGGTGATCCCGATCGTCATGCGCGGCGAGGCGGACGAACGCGGTCAGCTTTCGACGCTGCAATCGCTTGCCGTCTATTCAGCCGCTACCGGCAAGAACGTGCCCCTGCCGCAGATTGCCGTGATACGGCCCGAATGGCAGTTCGGCCGAATCAAGCGCGAGGATCAGGCGCGTACCGTAACCATCCGTGCCAAGCACGAGACGATGACAGCGGCCGAGCTTGCCGCGCTGATCACGCCGGACCTCGAAGCGCTGGAGCTTGGGCCCGACCATCATTGGCGCATCGCCGGCGAGATCGAGAACTCGGCCGAGGCTCAGGCGAACCTCTTCTCGACGATGCCCTATTGTCTTGCCGGGATCGTCATCCTGCTCATCTGGCAGTTCAACTCGTTCCGCCGCCCGGCGGTGATCCTGCTGACCATTCCCCTGTCCTTCATCGGAGCGGTGGCGGGCCTCGTCCTCATGGGGGCGAGCTTCGGCTTCATGGCGATCCTCGGGATCTTCTCGCTGGCGGGGATCATCATCAACAACGGCATCGTCCTTATCGACCGGATCGAGGAGGAACGGGCCACGGGGCTTGCGGTCGAGCCGGCCATCCTTGCCGCCTGCAAGGCGCGGCTGAGGCCGATCCTGATGACGACCGTTACCACCGTTCTGGGCCTAGTTCCCCTGATTCTGTTCGGCGGGGCGCTCTGGTATGGGATGGCGAACGTCATCGCGTACGGGCTTGCGGTCGGAACCGTCCTGACGCTGGGCGTGGTTCCGGTCCTCTATTCGCTCTTCTTCGATTTGAAGTGGCTGGCCGGAACCCGCGCCGGACCGGAACCTGAGCCGAAGATCGCATGAACGCGCCCGCAACATCTTGCTGAGGCGCGCGTAGACAGATCCGACGAAGGCGCTTCACATGTGCGGGCGCTTCGTGACCTCGCGGCCCGTCCGGACATCTCCCGCGGACATCCGGCCGGCGTGCAAGGTAACGGCCCCGCCGTGAAGAACCGACCCATCGGGGTTCCTTCCATTCCCGTGGATGGATCGAGCCATCCGGCGGTGGGATCTTGCGCGCAGACCTTGCCGACTGCGTGCCCTGCGAAAGCGGACCGAGGCCTGAGAGCACAGGACCGGTCCAAGCCAGTGCCTTCGACGCCGCGGACCTGCCGGCAGGCTACTGCTCCTCGTTCGGCCGCTTGTTCGTTCCTGGTTCACGGGTCGAAGCCATGAGCGATGCGGCGACAGATCGCGCCCGTGCCCGAATGCACTCAACGGCAACCGGCCACCTCGACGCGGCGGCCGGTGTCCGGAGAGACTGTGCCGACAAGGGCGCGGGCATCGCATCCGGCCAGGATGCCGATCGGCAGAAGCCGCGGCGCACAAGATC
>JBNLCA010000047.1:0-4685 GCA_050303575.1 Paracoccaceae bacterium | reverse complement strand
GGTCGCGCGCCGCCATGTAGCCCGCCATGTGCGCGCGCCCGGTGACGAAGGCGTTGATGCGGATCACGTCCTCCGGCCCCATCCCGGCCTCGGCCAGGATCGCCGCGCAGTTGGCGAAGCACATGTCGGCCTGCGCCTCGGCGCCCTCGGGCACCCGACCGTCCGCGCCCAGCGCCAACTGGCCCGAGGTCACGACCAGCCGCGCCCCTGCCGGCACCTCGATCCCGTGCGCGTAGCGGGCGAAGGGCGGCGCGATGGTGGGCGGGGCGAGCATTCGCATGGAAAACCTCCGGGATGTCGGCGAAGGGAACCACGAGCGCGGCAGCGTGCCAACCGGCCTGCCTCGCCACGTCCCGCAGCCCCTGCTGATTCCGCGCCATTCAACCAGAGCGAGCGCCCAATCTTTCCACAGAGCGCTGGTCTCGCGCCTTGATCTGCTCAATAATCGTGCAAACGGCGCGCGAATCCGCCGGGGAGCACTGGAAAGCTCTGCGGCGCAGCACGACGGGCCCGCCGCGCTCTCGCAGCGTCCGCCCGGCCGAAATAGGGTCGCCGCAAGGAACGGTTTCAACAGGAGGGACCCATGATCCGTCACACACACCTCGCCGCCGGCGCGCTGACGCTCGCGGCGAGTGCCGCCCATGCCCAGATGGACGTCACCTTCGGCACCAACTGGGTCGCCCAGGCCGAGCACGGCGGCTACTACCAGTCGGTCGCCGACGGCACCTATGCCGAATGCGGCCTGAACGTCACGGTCCAGCCCGGCGGGCCGCAGATCAACAACGAGGCGCAGCTGATCGCCGGCCGTATCCAGTTCTACATGGGCGGCACACTCTCGGCGATGGACGCAGTCCAGGAAGAGATCCCGATGGTCATCGTCGCGGCCGACTTCCAGAAGGACCCGCAGGTCCTGATGACCCATCCCGGCAAGATCTCGTCCTTCGAGGGCATCAAGGACCTCGACGAGTTCATCGTCGGAGACGCCGGCTTCGTCACCTTCTTCAAGTATTTCGAACAGGCCTACGGCCTCGATCCCGCCAAGCGCGTGCCCTACACGTTCAACCCCGCGCCGTTCATCGCCAACGAGAACTCGGCGCAGCAAGGCTACGTCACCTCCGAACCCTTCGCCATCGAACGGGAAGCGGGATGGAGGCCCGATGTCTGGCTTCTGGGCGACTACGGCTACACCGCCTATTCGACCACCATCGTCACGATGCAGTCGATGATCGACGAGAACCCCGAGGCGGTGAAATGCTTCGTCGAGGGCTCGTCGAAGGGCTGGGCCAACTTCCTCTACGGCGACAACGCCGCCGCCATCGCGCTGATCAAGGAAGCCAACCCCGACATGGCGGACGACCAGATCGCCTTCTCGATCGAGGCGCTCAAGGAATATGGCATCGTCGATTCCGGCGACACGCTGGAGCTCGGCATCGGCGCCATGACCGACGCGCACATGGAGGACTTCTACACCAAGATGGTCACCGCCGGCGTTCTCCCCGAAGGCCTCGACTACAAGAAGGCCTACACGCTCGAATTCACCAACTCGGCCGTCTCGGTGCCGATCCGGAAAGAGCTGACGGGCGAGTGACCGTGCTCGACGCAAAACCCTCTCCCGCCCCGGCGGGAGAGACTGCCGCGCGGGCGCCGCTCGTCACGATGGACCATGTCGGCAAGGTCTTCGGCCGCGACGTGGTGGCGCTGCGCGACATGGTTCTCGAAGTGCGGCAGGGCGATTTCATCTCGCTCCTCGGTCCCTCGGGCTGCGGCAAGTCGACCGCGCTGCGCCTGATCGCCGGGCTGATCCAGCCGACCAGCGGCAAGGTCCGCTGGGACGACCCGCAGGCGCGCGATACGCTGGGCGTGGTCTTCCAGGAGCCGACCCTGATGCCGTGGGCGACGGTCGCCGACAATGTCTGGCTGCCGCTGCGCCTGAGGGGCGAGGGCAAGGCCCGGGTCATGCCGCGCATCCGCGAGGTGCTGGAAGCCGTCGGTCTGTCGGGGTTCGAGGATGCCTACCCGCGCGAACTTTCGGGCGGCATGAAGATGCGCGTCTCGATCGCCCGTGCCCTCGTCACCCGGCCGCGCCTGATCCTGATGGACGAGCCCTTCGCCGCGCTCGACGAGATCACCCGCTTCAAGCTGAACAACGACCTTCTCGAGATGCGCGCGAAACTCGACTGCACGGTGATCTTCGTCACCCACTCGGTCTTCGAGTCCGTGTTCCTGTCGGACCGCATCGTCATCATGGCCGCCCGCCCCGGCCGGGTGATCCGCGAGCTTGCGGTCTCCGAACCCTATCCGCGCGCCGAGGAATTCCGCACCTCGGCGGACTACGCCGCCCATTGCCGCGCCGCCTCCGAGGCGCTGGCCGAGGCAATGCTCGGCGTCGAGCACCGGGGATGACCATGACCCTGCCCGCCGACCGCCCCAGCGACGCCCCCGTGATCGACGCTCCCGTCATCGACGCCGAGGAAGCCGCCCGCCTGCGCGCCCGCCGGATCGAGAGCATCGCCGCCTGGGCGCTGCCGCTCGCCGTGTTCGTGATCCTCGTCGGCGGCTGGCAACTCGCCGTCTGGGCCTTCGACACGCCCGCCTACATCCTGCCCGGCCCCATCGACGTCATCGAGAAACTGATCGAGAAGTTCGGAACGCTCGCCGCCAGCTGGTGGACCACCTTCCGCATCACCGTCGCCGCCCTCGCGCTCGCCACGGTCGGCGGCGCGGGTCTCGCCATTCTCTTCACCCAGTCCCGCTGGGTCGAGCAGGCGCTGATCCCCTATGTCGTCGTCCTCCAGGTCACACCGATCATCGCCATCGCGCCGCTGATCTTCCTCTATATCGACAGCCACATCGTCCGGGTGCTCTTCGTTGCCTGGATCGTCGCGTTCTTCCCGATCCTGTCGAACACCGCGCTCGGCATGAAGTCCGCCGACCACAACCTGCGCGATCTGATGACGATCTACGGCGCCTCGCGCTGGCAGCGCCTGCGCTACCTGCAACTCCCCACGGCGCTTCCGAACTTCCTCGCGGGCCTGCGCATCGCCGGCGGCCTTTCCCTCATCGGCGCGGTCGTGGCCGAGTTCACCATGGGCTCGGGCGGCAACGCGGCGGGCCTCGCCTTCCGCATCCTCGAGGCCTCGTACCGCCTGCGCGTGCCCGACATGTTCGCCGCGCTCCTCCTTGTCATCCTGACCGGCGTCGCGATCTACCTGATCCTCTCGGCGCTGACCTGGTGGCTCCTCCACAAGTGGCACGAAAGCGCCCTGAAACGCGAAGCATGAGCGACCTTCTCACCCTGCCTGCCGGTCCCGTCACGCTGACGAACGTCACCGTCCCGGCCTGTTTCCTCGGCCAGCCCGGAGACCTTGTCCGCACCACGCTCTCGCTCTCTGGCGGCAAGATCACCGACACGCCCGGCACGCCGGTCGACGCC
Organism: Paracoccaceae bacterium; assembly: GCA_050303575.1. Classification (GTDB taxonomy): domain Bacteria; phylum Pseudomonadota; class Alphaproteobacteria; order Rhodobacterales; family Rhodobacteraceae; genus JBNLCA01. The sequence goes on along the minus strand of JBNLCA010000047.1, from coordinate 1,252 downwards.
AAGGGCGCGATGCTGCTGCCCTGCTTCACCGACATGCACACGCATCTCGACAAGGGCCACATCTGGGGCCGCGCTCCCAACCCCGACGGCACCTTCATGGGCGCGCTCTCCACCGTGATGGCCGACCGCGTCGCCCACTGGACGGCCGAGGACGTCCGCGCCCGCATGAGCTTCGCCCTCCGCTGCGCCTGGGCCCACGGCACGCGCGCCATCCGCACCCACCTCGACTCGCTGCCGCCGCAGGACGCGATCTCCTTCCCGGTCTACCGCGACCTCCGCGAGGAATGGCGCGGCCGGATCGAGCTCCAGGCCTCGTCGCTGATCGGCTGCGAACAGGTCTCGCTGGACGGCCCCTACCGCCAGACCGCAGACCTCGTCGCCCAGTCCGGCGGCGTCCTCGGCATGGTCACCTACCCGGTCCCCGGCCTCGTCCACCAGCTCGACGCCTTCTTCCGCCTCGCCTCCGAGCGCGGCCTCGCCGCCGACTTCCACGTCGACGAGACGATGGACCCCGCGTCCGAAACCCTGCGCCTGATTGCCGAAACCGTCCTCGCGAACGGCTTCGACGCGCCGGTGACCGTCGGCCACTGCTGCTCGCTCTCGACCCAGGACGAGGCCCGCGCGCTTTCGACGCTCGACCTCGTGGCGAAGGCCGGGATCAACGTGGTCAGCCTGCCGATGTGCAACCTCTACCTCCAGGACCGGCACGCGAACCGCACCCCGCGCGGACGCGGCATCACGCTCGTCCACGAGATGAAGGCGCGCGGCATCAATGTCAGCTTCGCCTCGGACAACACGCGCGATCCGTTCTATGCCTATGGCGATCTCGACATGGTCGAGGTGATGCGCGAGGCGACCCGCATCGGCCATCTTGACCACACCGGAACCGACTGGCCGCTGGCCTTCAGCGCGAACCCGGCGAAGGCCTGCGGCTTTGCCGGACCGTCCCTCGCCCCCGGCGCCCCGGCCGATCTGATCCTCTTCAAGGCGAGGAGCTGGACCGAGTTCTTCGCCCGCCCGCAATCCGACCGCGTCGTGATCCGCGATGGCCGCCAGATCGACCGCACGCTTCCCGACTATTCCGACCTCGACCCGCTGATGGAATCCGCATGAACATCGACGCCGCCAAAGCCGCGCTCAGGCACCTCGACCTCGACGACAACCCGACGTCCGTGAAGGCGAAAAGCCGCGACTTCTTCTGGTACTCGCCCGTCCTCAAGGACCGGCTCGACAAGGTGCAGGGCGACTTCGT
>JBNLCA010000046.1:0-6681 GCA_050303575.1 Paracoccaceae bacterium | reverse complement strand
TGGCGCAGATCCTGAATGACCTGGCCCGACTGGCCCCGACCCTGAAAGGCTGAGCGATGACCGATCCCCGCCACAACCTGCGCGACGTCTTCCCGCCGACCGGCACCGAGATCACCGCCAAGAGCTGGCTGACCGAGGCGCCGATGCGGATGCTGATGAACAACCTGCATCCCGACGTCGCCGAAAACCCGCACGAGCTCGTCGTCTATGGCGGCATCGGTCGGGCGGCGCGGACCTGGGAGGATTTCGACCGGATCGTCGCCTCGCTGAAGGAGCTCGAGGAAGACGAGACGCTGCTTGTTCAGTCGGGCAAGCCTGTCGGCATCTTCCGCACCCACAAGGACGCGCCGCGCGTGCTGATCGCGAACTCGAACCTCGTGCCGCATTGGGCGACGTGGGAGCATTTCAACGAGCTCGACCGGAAGGGCCTGGCCATGTACGGCCAGATGACCGCGGGCTCGTGGATCTACATCGGCACGCAGGGTATCGTGCAGGGCACCTACGAGACCTTTGCCGAGGCCGGGCGCCAGCATTATGGCGGCGAGCTGAAAGGGCGCTGGATCCTGACCGCAGGTCTTGGCGGCATGGGCGGCGCGCAGCCTCTGGCGGCGGTGATGGCCGGCGCTTGCTGCCTGGCCGTGGAGTGCGACGAGACACGCGCCGATTTCCGCATCCGCACGCAGTACTGCGACGCCAAGGCGCATGATCTCGACGAGGCTTTGGACATGATCGCGGACTGGACCTCGAAGGGCGAGGCGAAGTCGGTTGCGCTGATCGGCAACGCGGCGGAGATCTTCCCCGAGCTTGCCCGGCGGATGATGGACGGCGGCCAGCGACCCGACATCGTGACCGATCAGACCTCGGCCCACGATCCGCTGAACGGATATCTGCCAAGGGGCTGGACGGTCGCCGAGGCCAAGGCCAGGCGCGAGACCGATCCCAAGGCGGTCGAGGCCGCCGCCCGCGCCAGCATGCGCGACCACGTCGCCGCGATGGTCGAGTTCTGGAATGCCGGGGTGCCGACGCTGGATTACGGCAACAACATTCGCCAGGTCGCCAAGGACGAAGGGCTTGAGAATGCCTTCGCCTTCCCAGGCTTCGTGCCGGCCTACATTCGGCCCCTGTTCTGCAAGGGCATCGGCCCGTTCCGCTGGTGCGCGCTATCGGGCGACCCCGAGGATATCTATCGCACGGACGCCGCGATGAAGGAACTGTTTCCCGAGAACGCGCACCTTCACAACTGGCTCGACATGGCGCGCGAGCGGATCGCGTTCCAGGGCCTGCCGGCGCGCATCTGCTGGATCGGGCTTGGTGACCGGCACCGGGCGGGCCTGAGGTTCAACGAGATGGTCCGGACGGGCGAATTGAAGGCACCGGTGGTCATCGGCCGCGACCACCTCGATTCCGGCTCGGTCGCCAGCCCCAACCGCGAGACCGAGGCGATGAAGGACGGATCGGACGCGGTCTCGGACTGGCCGCTTCTCAACGCGCTTTTGAACACCGCGTCGGGGGCGACCTGGGTCAGCCTCCATCACGGCGGCGGGGTGGGGATGGGGTTCTCGCAGCACTCGGGAATGGTCATCGTCTGCGACGGCACCGAAGACGCCGACCGGCGGCTCGGACGGGTTCTCTGGAACGATCCGGCGACCGGCGTCATGCGCCACGCCGATGCCGGCTACGACATCGCGCGGGACTGCGCGCGCGAGCACGGCCTGCGTCTGCCGGCCATCCTCTGACCGTTTTGCCGGCCCGGCTGCACCGGCCGCCAGGCGATAGCCGCCAATGCGCACTGGCGGCTGCGCGATCAAGGCGTTAAGAAGACGCCGGGGGTGAGATTGGAGGGCCGCGATGTCTGCCGCGCTTCCAGCGTTGTGCGATTTTCCCTTGTTTGCGGACCTTGACCGGGAACGTTTGCGCGACCTCGTGCCGGACCGTCCGTCGCGGCGCTACGAGCCGGGGCAGCTGTTCTTCGAGCGGCACGAGCCGACGCGCGAGGTCTACTTCCTGCGCACCGGCCGCATCCTGGCCGTCTACTGGACCGAGGACGGCCGCGAGATCGTCTTCAGCCGGATGCCGGTGGGCAGCTATTTCGGCGAGATATCCGCGCTGGACGACAGCGCCCGCTCGCTCGCCGTCTATGCCCAGGTGCGCTGCGAGGCCTTCGTGCTCAGCCAGGCCGAGTTCCTGACGCTGATCGAGAACGAGCCGGTTGTCCGGATGCGCATCCTAAAGAACCTGACCGGCATGGTTCGCCGCCTGACCGAGCGGAACTACCAGACGACGTCGTTCAGCGTCGAACAGCGCGTCAAATCCTACCTTGTCGCGCTCGCGCTCGAGGCCGGGCAGTTCATCGCAGGCGGCACCATCCAGACCGTCCCCACTCACGCCGAGATCGCGGGTTCGATCGGCGCCAATCGCGAGGCGGTGAGCCGCGCGATGTCGCAACTCAAGCGCGATGGCGTCATCGACTCAGGGCGCCAGCGGCTGCGGGTTCTGGAGCCCGGCGCCCTGATCGACGAGGACAGCTGACGGCCGCGCCCTAATCCCAAGCGAAGGTTTCGAGCTCCAGACCGGGGGCGAGCCGGTTGAGATCGACCGGTCCATCGACGCCGGGCACGTCGTGGACCTGGCCATGTTGCCAGAAGGTCCAGCCCTTGATGCCGGACGGCGGCGCCGCGCCCTCGGCATATTCGGCCAGCCACAGCGAATATTGTCCCTGGAAGGCCTTGGCGAGGTAGATCTTCCAGAAACCGGCGGCGCTGTAGATGAGCGGGCGCTGGCCGGTCGCCTTCTCGACGATGTCGAGCCAGATTTGCACCTTGTTGGCCAGGACGCCCGGCCGGGTCGGGAAGGCCTCGACCGCAAGGGCAGGGGGCAGGCAGCCCGGCCGGCCCCAGTGCGGTTCGGGGTCGGTATAGACCTGCGCGACCGAGATGAACTGGTGCGCCTGGTCGGCGGCGTCCTCATCCGGCTGGAAGAAATGGTAGGCGCCTAGCCACAGGCCGGCATCGAGCGCATCGCGCGAATTGCGGGCGAAGCTGGGATCTGTGCGGTCGATCCCCATCGTCGCGCGGGCATAGGCGAACCGGTGCCCGGCGCGGGCCACCGCGCGCCAGTCGATGCGCCCCTGGTCGGCCGACACGTCGAGCCCCAGCAGGGCCGCCTCTCGATCACGGCTCCGTTCGAGGGTGATTGATCCGGCGTCTCCGACGCCCAGTCCTCTGGTGTGGTCCACTTCCATGTCTGTCCCCTTCTCCTGAAGACGACTGTTCCCAATGGGCACCGGCCGGTCTGTGCCCCAGGACACATACAAAAGCGCGGTTGACTTGCTTCGGCCCCCGATCAATTGTCGATTGACAAAGCCCAAGCTGAGGAAATGCGGGGGCCGGCCGCATTCGGCGGCAGGTCATCCAAGGCAACGGGAACGATCGACGGCGCGAGGCGGACGCGCCGGGGGACAGCGGATGACAAAGAAGAAAATCGCCATCATAGGTGGCGGCGTCGGTGCCATAACGACGGCATACGCAATTACGCAAACGCCTGACTGGAAAGAGAAATACGACATCACGATCTACCAGCTCGGCTGGCGGATCGGCGGCAAGGGCGCAAGCGGCCGCAATCTCGAGCATGGTGGCCGGATCGAGGAGCACGGGCTCCATATCTGGGCCGGCTTCTACGACAACGCCTTCCGCAACATGCGCGCCTGCTACGACCAATTGAATACGCTGGGTCTGAGGAAGCCAGACGCGCCGCTCGGCACGTTCGACCAGGCGTTCAAGCCGCTCTCGCACCTGTTCCTGGCCGAGCGGGTGCCCGAGGCTGGCAATCCCAACCCCTGGCGGCCGTGGCTCATCGACCTGCCACGCAACGACGTACCCGTGGGGACCGAAACCAAGGTCCCCGGGCCGTTCGAGATGTTCCTGCGCATCCTGCGCATCGTCATCGAGTTCCTCGAGAAGGGCGAGATGGACGAACCGGGCGGCAACCGCATCGGCATCGCCGCGCCGCCATCGCTGAGACCGCATTTCCGGGCGCTGCACGAGCACGCAACGCTGCTCCACGGTCAGGGATCGGGCGCACCGGCCGAGCACAAGAACCGTCTGGTCGAGCTGATCGAGGCGGCGCAGCGCATCGTTCATGCCGAGGAGACGCCGGAAAACATCGCCATCGACCCGATCCGGCGCGGGCTCTATCTCCTCGACATCTTCCTCGGCTACGCGCACGGGATCGCGACGACCGACACTTTCGCGTCGGGCTACGATGTGCTCGACCAGTGGGAATTCACCGACTGGCTGCGCGGCAACGGGACCAGCGACGCGGCGCTGGGCTGGGTCAGCATCCGCGGCTGCTATGATTTCGTCTTCGGCTTCCCGTTCGGCGACACGAGCCGTCAGGGCGACGTCGGCGCCGGCACCGCCGCGCGCGCCATGTCGCGGCTGATCTTCGGCTATTCCACCGCGATCTTCCACAAGATGCAGGCCGGGATGGGCGACACGATCTTCAGCCCCTACTACGAGGTGCTGAGTGAACTCGGTGTCCGGTTCGAATTCTTCTCGGCCGCGCGCGAATTGAGGCTGGACCCGGGCGGCGCGGGCATCGCCGAGATCGGCATGGTCCGGCAGGCGCGGCTGAAGGACGGCCCCTACCAGCCGCTCGTGCCGGTCAGGGATCTTCCCTGCTGGCCTTCGGAGCCGCTCTGGGACCAGCTTGTCGACGGCGACCGGCTAAAGCGCGAGCGCGTCGATTTCGAGTGCGAGAAGGAGCCGCCGACGGGCGAGCCCTTCACGCTGAAGCGCGGCGAGGATTTCGACCTCGTCGTCCTCGGCGCCTCGATGGGATCGCTTCCCTACCTGACCCAGGAACTGGCCAAGGCCTCGCCGCGCTGGCGCACGATGCTCGAGCGGGTGAAGACGGTCGGCACCCATGCCGCACAATACTGGCTGACGAAGACCGCCGAGGATCTTGGCTGGGACGACCTCGTCAAGAAGCACAACGCGCGGACCTCGATCCCCCCGCCACCCTTCCGCACGGTGATCACCGGCTTTGCCGAGCCTCTCGATACCTGGGCCGACATGTCCCACCTGATCGGGCGCGAGGACTGGCCCGAGGATGGCCCGAAGTCGATCGCCTACTTCTGCTCGCCCGCGCCGGATGGCGAGACGCTGGCCGGCTTTACCGACAGCGCCGTCGCCTGGTCGGACCGCGATCTGGTGAAGATCTGGCCGAATGCCGACAAGGATGGAGCGTTCGACGAGGAGGTCTTCTATCCGCCCGGGCCCACCGGCTTCGACAACCAGTATTTCCGGGTCAACATGTACGGGTCCGAGCGCTACGTGCTCTCGGTCACCGGCAGCACCTACCACCGGCTCGCGCCGGACGAGAGTGGCTTCGACAACCTGATCCTCGCCGGGGACTGGACCCGCTGCGGCCTCAACGCGGGCTGTGTCGAGGCGGCCACCATGTCGGGCATCGCCGCCGCGTCGGCGGTGACCGGGGTCGAGCTTCTGAATGTCGGCGCCGAGGACATTCCCGGCCAGGGGTCGTTGCCGGACCGCGCGGCGTACCTGACCAACTCGATCTCCGGTGCGCACTGGCCGCTCTCGGGCTTCTACGCACGCGGCGAGATGACCGGCTGGTTCATCTTCTACGCCATGCCGCGTGCCGAGGTCGCCAAGCTCCTGCCCGAGGGCGTCTACCTCGGCGCCTCGCCCCTGACGCCGCCGGGCACGCACCCGGTCGGCATGTCCTTCTGCCGCTACCAGAATGTCCGGGGCTCGTTCATCCCGGACTGCTTCTCGATGTCGCCCTACGGTGAGGCGACCTTCGCGATCCCCTACACGCGGACAAAAACCGGCGGCCAAGCGCCCTGGCTCTATCCGCGGCGGCTCTATGTCGACAACTCGACCGCGATCTTCGCCGGCAAGTTCTTCTACGCGATGAACAAGAAGCCGGCGACGATCTCTGTCAGCGACAGCCTGTTCACCGCCAGCGACGACGATGGCCTCTCCATCCGGGCCGAGTTCGACCAGCGCGACGACCTCGTCCCGCTTTCGACGCACGCGGCCTTCGGGGCGATCTCGGACCTGCTGGACATGTCCTTCGTCACGCGGCGGCAGAACGGAAGGCTTCTCTACAATGCCTTCAACCTTGAACTCTCGCACGCCTACGTCGCGCCGGCCTCGGGCCGGATCAGGACCGCGGATGGTGATCCGCTCGGCTTCCCCGAGGCCGAGTTCGAGGCGCGTCCGCTCGAGCCGGTGGCGCCGCGCGGCCTTCCCGGCGCCTTCCGGATCTGGTGCTCTTGGTCGATGACGAACCCGCTCGATTCCAAGCGGGTGTGCCATGCGAATAACGCTCGTGCCTGGCTCAGACGGACATACTGATCCCGCCACCTGCCCCGGCTGCGGCCGCGAGGTGGGGGTGACGGATCATTTCTGCGCCTCGTGCGGCGCCGCACTGACCAGCCGCCCGGACGACCAGGTCGAGCAGTACGTCCTGACCCTTGTCTTTGCCGACCTCGTCGGATCAACCGAGCTGGCCGGCCGGCTGGGGCTCGAGCGCTACGACGAGGCGCTGAAGGATTTTCACAGGAATGCCGAGCGGCTTTTCACCACCTATGGCGGGACCGTGATCCAGCATTACGGCGACGGATCGCTGGGCTGTTTCGGTCTGCAGAAGGAC
>JBNLCA010000045.1:0-5914 GCA_050303575.1 Paracoccaceae bacterium | reverse complement strand
ACGCGACGCTGGTCTTCGAGGCCCTCTCGATGGCGTGCCCGTCGGTCGCGGCGTTCCTTTCGATCCACAACATGTGCGCCAAGATGATCGACGCCTTCGGCTCGGACGAGATGAAGGCGCGGTTTCTGCCCGGGGCGCTGAGGATGGAGACGGTCTTCTCCTACTGCCTGACCGAACCGGGATCGGGCTCGGACGCCGCCGCGCTGAAGACGCGGGCCGAGCGGACGAACGCGGGCTGGCGGCTGACCGGGACCAAGGCCTTCATCTCGGGCGGCGGCTATTCGGACGCCTATCTGGTGATGGCCCGGTCGGGCGATGAGGGGCCGAAAGGCATTTCGGCCTTCGTGATCGAGGACGGCGCCGAGGGGCTGTCCTTTGGCGGGCTCGAGCAGAAGATGGGCTGGCGGTCACAGCCAACGCGGCAGGTCCAGCTGGACAATTGCGACATTCCGGCGGGAAATCTGCTGGGCGATGAAGGCAAGGGTTTCACTTATGCGATGTCGGGGCTCGATGGGGGCAGGCTCAACATCTCGGCCTGCTCGCTCGGCGCGGCGCAGGCGGCGCTGACCGCGACGCTGGCCTACATGGCAGAGCGACAGGCCTTCGGCCAGCCGATCGACCTGTTCCAGGCGCTGCAATTCCGCCTTGCCGACATGGAGCTCGAGCTTCAGGCGGCGCGGGTCCTGCTGCGCCAGGCGGCCTGGAAGCTGGACCAGGGCGCTCCGGACGCCACCAAGTTCTGCGCGATGGCGAAGAAGTTCGTGACCGAGGCGGGAAGCCGCGTGGCGGACCAGTGCCTGCAGCTCCACGGCGGTTACGGATATCTGGCGGACTACGGGATCGAGAAGACCGTGCGCGACCTGCGCGTGCACCAGATTCTCGAAGGGACGAACGAGATCATGCGCCTGATCGTCGCGCGGGCGATGCTGAAGGAGCGGGGATGACGGGCCTTCTCACCCGCACCCAAGGCTGCGCCGGGCGGATCACGCTGAACCGGCCCGAAGCGCTGAACGCGCTGACCTACGAGATGTGCCTCGGCATCGAGGCGGCGCTGGAGGAATGGCGCGAAGATCCTGCGGTCGCCATCGTCATCATCGACGCGGCGGGCGAGCGGGCCTTCTGCTCGGGTGGTGACATCGCCGAGATGTACGCGACCGGCCGGGCGGGCGACTTCGCCTACGGCCGCCGGTTCTGGCGCGACGAGTACCGGATGAACGCGCGACTTTACGAGTATCCCAAGCCGGTGATCAGCTTCCTGCAGGGCTTTACCATGGGCGGCGGCGTCGGTGTCGGCTGCCACGCCCAGCACCGGATCGTCGGCGAAAGTGCGCAGGTTGCGATGCCGGAATGCGGGATCGGGCTGGTGCCGGACGTCGGCGGCTCGCTCCTCCTGGCGCAGGCGCCGGGGCGGATCGGCGAGTACCTCGCGCTGACCACGGCGCGGATGGGGCCTGCGGATGCGATCCTTGCCGGCTTCGCCGACCGGTTCGTGCCCGAGGCAATGTGGGAGGCGCTGAAGACCGAGCTTTGCGAAAGCGGCAACTGGAAGCGGATCGCGGACAGGGCCGAGGCGCCGCCCGAGGGTACGCTCGCGGCGCTGAGGGCGGAGATCGACGCGAACTTCGGCGGCGAGCGGCTGGGCGACATCGTGCGGGCGCTGACGTCGGGCGGAACGCCCTTCGCCGAGGAGGCGCTGAAGCGGATCGGCCGGAACTCGCCCCTGTCGATGGGCTGCGCGGTCGAGATGATCCATCGCCTCAGGGGCACGAACTCGATCCGGCGGGCGCTCGACCTGGAATATCGCTTCACCCATCGCGCGATGGAACATGCCGATTTCATCGAGGGCATCCGGGCGGCGATCATCGACAGGGACCGGGAACCGAAGTGGCGGCATGACGACCCGGAGCGGGTACCGCCGGTCGAGGTCTCGAAAATGCTGATGCCGCTCGGCGCCGAGGCGCTCGACCTGAGCATGCTGGACGAAAGGGAGGAAACGCCATGAAGATCGGTTTCATCGGCCTTGGCAACATGGGCGCGCCGATGGCGGCGAACCTGGTGAAGGCCGGGCACGAGGTTCGGGGCTACGACACGGTGGCGCGGCCCGAGGGAATCCCGATGGTGGGCTCGGCGGCCGAGGCGGCAGCGGGGGCCGAGGTAGTGATCACCATGCTGCCCTCGGGCGCGATCCTGCGGGCCGTAGCGGCCGAGGTGATCCCGGCGATGGAGCGGGGCGCGGTGCTTCTCGACTGCTCGACGGTCGATGTCGCCTCGGCGCGCAAGGTCGCGGCCGAGGCCGAGGCGGCGGGGCTGATGGCGGTCGACGCGCCGGTCTCGGGCGGCACCGGCGGCGCGGCAGCGGGGACGCTGACCTTCATGGCGGGCGGGCCGGAGGCGGCCTTCGCACGGGTCGCGCCGCTGTTCGAGGTTATGGGCCAGAAGGCGGTCCATTGCGGCGGCGCGGGCGCGGGCCAGGCGGCGAAGATCTGCAACAACATGATCCTGGGCGTCACCATGATCGCCACCTGCGAGGCCTTTGCCCTGGCCGACAAGCTGGGGCTCGACCGCTCGAGGATGTTCGACGTGGTTTCCACCTCGTCGGGGCAGAGCTGGACGATGACCAGCTACTGCCCGGCCCCCGGCGTCGGCCCGAAAAGCCCCTCGGACAACGGCTACAGGCCCGGCTTCGCGGCCGACCTGATGCTGAAGGACCTGCGCCTTTCCCAGGAAGCGGCGGCCGGCGCCGATGCCGACACGCCGATGGGCGAGCTCGCCGCCGAGCTCTACCGCCGCTTCGTCGAGGAGGAGGACGGCCGCGGCATGGACTTCTCGGCCATGCTGCCCCGCTTCGAGAAACGCACCCGCGGCTGACGGGCCTAACCGAAAGGCCGGGTGGCCGAATCCCCGGGACTATTTGAGGCCAGTTGGGACAGAGGGCTCCCTGATCCTTCCCTGTGCCAAAATACTCCGGGGGAGTCGCCCTCCGGGGCGACGGGGGCGGAGCCCCCTTTCCGCAAGAACCGGACACACCGCCGCCCACCTCTCCGCGGCAGCGCCGCCGAGCGGGGGCTCGATGCCCCCCGAGGCGGCCCTTCCGCAGAAGGAACCCGAACTTTACGCCCGCCCGCCGCTCGGATAGTCAGGGGAAAAGGGCGGAACTCGGGCATGCGTATCCTTCTGACCAATGACGACGGCATCAACGCGCCGGGGCTGAAAGTGCTCGAGGCGATCGCCGCCGAGATCGCCGGCCCCGGGGGCGAGGTCATCGTGGTGGCGCCGGCCTTCGAACAGTCGGGCGTCGGGCACTGCATTTCCTACACCCACCCCACGATGATCGCCGAGCTTGGCCCCGGCCGCTTCGCCGCCGAAGGCTCACCGGCGGACTGCGTGATGGCCGGCCTCCACGACGTCATGGCGGGCGGCAAGCCCGACCTCGTCCTTTCCGGTGTCAACCGCGGCAACAACGCCGCCGAGAACGTGCTCTATTCCGGCACCATCGGCGGCGCCATGGAAGCGGCGCTGCAAGGCCTGCCCGCCATCGCGCTTTCCCAGTTCTACGGGCCGGGCAATGTCGCGCGGCCGGATCCGTTCGAGGCGGCGGTGGCGCATGGCGCGAAGGTTGTTCGAATGCTCCTCGACCATGCGCGCTGGGACGCCGAGGACTACCGTCTGTTCTACAACGTCAACTTCCCGCCCATCGGTGCGGACGAGGTGAAGGGGCTGAAGGTCGTGCGGCAGGGCTTCCGGCGCGGCGTCAGCTTCGGGGTCGAGCCTCATCTCGCGCCATCGGGCCGGCGGTTCCTGTGGGTACGGGGCGGCCGGCAGGACATCACCTCGGGCGAGGGCAGCGACGGCACCGCGAACCTTGCGGGCTTCATCGCCGTGACGCCGATGCGGGCGGACCTGACGGCGCATGACGCGCTCGACGGTCTTGCTCACCTCGAAGGCCGCTTCGGATGAGGGGCCCGCGATGACGGACGGCGCCGGCGACGCCGAACGCAAGATGCGGTTTCTCTATACGCTGCGCTCGAAGGGCGTCACCGACAAACGGGTCCTCGAGGCGATGGAGAAGATCGACCGCGGGCTTTTCGTGAAGGGTCTTTTCGCAGCCCGCGCCTACGAGGACGTGCCGCTGCCCATCGCCTGCGGCCAGACGATCAGCCAGCCCTCGGTCGTCGGGCTGATGACCCAGGCGCTGGAGATCGGGCCGCGCGACAAGGTGCTCGAGGTCGGGACCGGCTCGGGCTACCAGGCGGCGATCCTCTCGCTGCTCGCTCGCCGGGTCTATACCGTCGACCGCCACCGCCAGCTTGTCCGCGAGGCCGAGGAGGTGTTTCGCGAGCTCGGCCTTCTGCGGCTGACCGCGCTTTCGGCCGATGGCTCGTTCGGCCTGCCCGAACAGGCACCCTTCGACCGGATCCTGGTCACGGCGGCGTCGGAGGACCCGCCCGGCCCGCTCTTGGCTCAGTTGCGCATAGGCGGTATCATGGTGGTGCCGGTGGGGCAGTCGGACCATGTGCAGAGCCTGATCAAGGTCCGGCGCAGCGCCACGGGATATGAATACGAGGAACTCCGCGCAGTGCGGTTCGTGCCGCTTGTCGAGGGCCTCGCACCGGACTAAACGAGGCCTCGGACACAGGGGCCCGGACACGAGGCCCGATTGGGGCCCAAGAGTTGAGGATCGAGCCGATGCCGTTTTCCGCCCGTACCGTCATTGCCGCCACCAGCCTTCTGGCGCTTGCCGCCTGCGACGGGTTCGACTTCGACCTGCGCGGCCGGACCGGCGCCTTCGGGACCTCGGACGCGGTGCAGGGTGCGGTGCCCGGACGGCCCGACCCGGACGCGCGGGGGGTCATCTCCTACCCCGGCTACCAGGTCGCGGTGGCGCGCCAGGGCGACACGGCGGAAAGCATCGCCGCCCGGGTGGGCCTCTCGGCGGACGAGATCGTGCGATTCAACGGGCTCCAGCCCGGCGCCACCCTTCGCGCGGGCGAGATCGTCGCCCTGCCGCGGCGGGTGAGCGAGCCCTCGGGCGGCATCTCGGGCACCTCGGGCAACGACATCACCTCGATCGCCGGCGCCGCCATCGAGCGGGCGGGCGGCACGCCGACGCCCCCGGGCACGCTGACCCCGGCGCGCGGCTCGACCGACCCCATCCGCCACCAGGTGGTGCGCGGCGAGACCGCCTATTCGATCGCGCGGCTCTACGGCATTTCGGTCACGGCGCTGGCGCAGTGGAACGGGCTCGGCGCCGATCTGGCGGTGCGCGAGGGCTCGTACCTGATGATCCCGCAGGCAACGGCCGCGAACTCCGACGTTTCGACCGAGACGCTGCCGGGCGAAGGTTCGCCGACGCCGACGCCGCCCTCGGCGGGCGATCCGTTGCCGGCGAACACGACGAACACGCCGCCTTCGCAGCCCGCCTCGCCGAACCTGGGGTCCGAGCGGACACAGCCGGCAGCCTCGGGACGGCTCAGGATGCCGGTCCAGGGGTCGATCATCCGGCCCTACCGCAAGGGCTCGAACGAGGGGATCGACATCTCGGCCACCGCCGGCGCCAACGTCGTCGCGGCGGCCTCGGGCACGGTCGCGGCGGTCACCAAGTCGACCGAGAACGTCTCGATCGTCATCCTGCGCCATGACGGGGCGGCCTTCGGCTCGTCCGAGCCGATCCTGACGGTCTATGCCAACCTCGAGGGGATCACCGTCGAGCGCGGGGCGCGGGTCAATGCCGGCCAGACCATCGGCAAGGTGCGCTCCGGCAACCCGGCCTTCATCCGCTTCGAGGTGCGGCGCGGCTTCGACACGCTCGATCCCAGCGACTACCTGCAGTGACAGGGCGAGGGGGCTGTCTGCCCCCTCTTCGCGGCTCGTGCCGCGAATTCACCCCCGAGAATACTTGAGACCAAAAGAGAAG
>JBNLCA010000044.1:0-2540 GCA_050303575.1 Paracoccaceae bacterium | reverse complement strand
AGCGCCGCGCCCGGCCTCCTGGGTCGAGCGCATCAGGCCCTTCCCGAACCGCCGCTCCCAGGTCTCGCGGCCCTCTGCGTCGGTGGTGAAGGTGACATGGACCGGGACGTCGCGGCCGCCCGCCGGAAAGCCGAAAAGCCGTGCCACGAGTCCCGCCGCCCATCCCGGCGCGCGGGCGATATCGGCAAGGCCGGTCCAGACCGCCCGTTCGCCCGGCTGGTGGAGGGCGCGGACCGGCGCGGGGAGCGTGCCGAACGCCTCGCCCAGCAGCTCGTGGTAGAGCGATCCCCCGGTCCGGTGCCGCCAGCCGGTATGGATGTCGCGGCCCTCGAACAGCCGGCCGTAGTCGGCCAGCGTCACCTCGCCGATCCCGGACCGCGCCCCCGCGGCAGGGCGCCGGCCGTCGAGCATCATGCGGATGATTCCCGCCGCCGGCATCGACGGGATCAGCGGCCCGTCGCCCGCTTCGGCAAGGAGGTGCCAGCCGATCCGCCGCCCGCCCGCACCCACCGCCTCGATCAGCATCCCGCCCCGGTCCTCTCCCCAGGTGAAGCGGTTGAGCACCAGTTCCGCCAGCGGCACCAGCCGGACCAGCCCCGGTAGCCGCGTCGCCGCGAGGAGCGACAGCATCGCGTGCCAGAAGGGCGGCTGCGGCGCCGCGCCGATCCAGAGGTCGCGCAGGCCGGGGAAGACCGGCGGCAACGCTTTGAGGTCGGGAACATCGACCAGGCTGAACCTGAGCCGCCTGAGCGGCACCCGCCCCGGCACCGCCGCCGTCGCCCGCCAGGACGAGACCAGCGCCGGCCGGCCGACCCGGCGGCCGTCCTCGAGCACGCCGACCGGCCGGCCGCCGTAGCCCAGCACCGCCTTCAGCACGTTCCGTCCGACCCCGGCAAAGGGCGAGGGGGCGATGCCGGCGCGGACCGAAGCGACGTCCATTTCGCGTGCCATCTCGGTCAGCACCGCCGCCGTCAGCACCGGAAAGCTCGACACGCCGGCCAGCACGAACCGCCCCGCCGCCTTCGCCTCGGCGTCGAGCGCGCCGATCCCGTCCACGAATTCCGCCCCGTCGGCGAGGTCGAGGTAGTCGGCGCCTGCCGCCACGCAGGCGCGCGGCACGAGATAAGGGGCGTCGCCATAGGCCTGGAACGGCCCCGAGGCATCGACCACCACGTCCGGCTGCTCGGCCGCCAGCACCGGCCCGATCCCGGCCCGGTCGGTGACGAGCGGCCTCAGCCGCGCCGCCCCGGTCAGCCCGGCGCAAAAGGCCTCGGCCTTCGCCAGCGACCGCCCGGCGACCAGGATCTCCAGCCGCCCCTCGTCTTTCACAAGCTCGATCAGCCGTCCGCCGAACGTGCCGTAACCGCCCAGAATCAAGACTTTCATGGCGCGACAAGGCCCGCCGCTCACCCAAACGTCAACCGGGCCCGATGCCGCGCCGGGATTGACCTTTTCCGCCCGGCCCGTCATGTCATCGGCCAAAGAGCAGGAGAGAACGTGGCAGGCCGAACCGCCCCCTTCGCGCCCTTCGAATGGATGATCGCCTGGCGCTACCTGCGCGCCCGCCGGGCCGAGGGCGGCGTCTCGGTCATGACCTGGATCTCGCTCGTCGGCATCGCGCTCGCCGTCTTCGCCCTGATCGCCACGCTTGCCGTGCGCGCCGGCTTCCGCGCCGAGTTCGTCGACACGATCCTCGGCTCGAACGCCCACGTCACCGTCTATTCGGCCTCGCGGCTCGACGGGAACGGCAACATCACCCGCACCGTGCCGGGCTATGACGGCATCGCCGAGGCGCTGCGCACGGTTCCCGGCGTCACCCATGTCGCGCCGGTCGTCACCGGCACGGTCCTCGCCACGCACGGACAATATTCGACCGGCGTGCAGGGGATCGGCATCGCGCTCGACGATCTGAAGGGGCTGTCGCGGATCGCCGACCCCGAGGACTCGATCGGCTCGATCGACGACATCGGCGCCGAGAACGACAAGGGCTGGCGCGGCATCGCCATCGGATCGGGCGTCGCCCGCACCCTCGGCCTCGGCCTCGGCGACGAGGTAGTGCTGATCTCGCCGAACGGCATCGGGTCCGCCGCGCCGGGGGCGGTCCGCAAGAACGGCTACTGGATCGCCTACATCTTCACCGCCGGCCGTTACGACATCGACTCGACGCGCGCCTACATGGCCTTCGACGAGGCGCAGTGGTTCTTCAACCGCGAGGGCGTGGCCGACGAGATCCAGGTGCTGGTCGAGGACCCCGAGCGCGTCCGCGACATGTCGGGCGAACTCCTGCAGGCCGCCGGGTCGGACATGTTCCTGTGGAGCTGGCTCGACGCCTCGGGCGACTACCTGCGCGCGCTGACCATCGAGGACAACGTGATGTTCGTGCTGATGTCGGTGCTGGTGCTGATCGCGTCGATGAACATCGTCTCGGGCCTGATCATGCTGGTGAAGAACAAGGGCCGCGACATCGGGATCCTGCGCACCATGGGCCTGACCGAAGGTTCGGTGATGCGGGTGTTTTTCCTGTGCGGCGCCTTTACCGG
>JBNLCA010000043.1:0-2349 GCA_050303575.1 Paracoccaceae bacterium | reverse complement strand
GGCACCTATCTGGACGACGAGAAATACTGGGCGATCTTCGAGGCGGCCGAGGCGCTGGACGTGCCAATCTACCTGCATCCCAACACGCCTTCGCCGCAGATGATCCAGCCGTTCCTCGACCGCGCGCTAGACGCGGCGGTCTACGGCTTTGCCTGCGAGACGGGCCTTCATGCCCTGCGCCTTCTGGTCGCCGGGCTTTTCGACCGGTTCCCGAAGCTCCAGATCATTCTCGGCCATTGCGGCGAGGCGCTGCCCTACTGGCTCTACCGCGTCGATTTCATGCACACGCGGATTTCGACCAACAACCGACACCCGAACGTCAAGCCGCTGAAGCGGCGGGCGTGGGACTACCTGATCGACAACTTCCAGTACACATCGTCGGGCGTGGGCTGGGCGCCGCCGATCCGCTTCATCCAGGACACTATCGGCATGGACCGGATGATGTTCGCGCAGGACTACCCCTGGCAGTTCGTGCCGGGCGAGGTCGGCGCCCTCGACGCGATGGATTGCGGGGCCGAGGGGCTGAAGATGTTCTTCGAGGATAACGCGCGGCGGGTCTTCAAGATCTGAGGCGGGCCGGGCTCAGCCTAGCTCCATCGTCGCGATGGCCTGAAGCGTGGGGCCGGTATGAGGCTCCGGCCCGCGATACATGCGCGCGGTGGTGAAGCTGTTCTCGAAACCGAGGGTCGTCAGCGTTCCGGCCAGCGCCGCGTTCGCTTCGGGAAGGTCTATCGAGGTGACCAGCGGCGCTGCCGTGACCTCCGCCAGGGCAGCGGCGGCGAGGGCGAGGGCGTCCTCTGGCGTCGGCGCGACGATCGGCCCGACCTTGGCGCCATAGCGGCAAAGGCGGGCGGTGGCGACCCCGGCGATCCCGTCCCGCACGAGCACCACCGTCCGGCGTGTCTCGGACGGGGCGAGCCAGGTGGCAAGGAAGGCGGGCCGTTCGATGCCGTTCGCCTCGGCGTCCAGCCGGGCGAGGGCAGGGGCGTCGTCGGGGACAGCTGCGCGGACCTCGGGATGCGTCTCGGGCGCAAGAAGGCCGGAGTAGCGGCTTGTCGCGCCTGCGAGGACGAAGCCCGATTTCGCGTAGTTCGACTGTTGCGCGGCAACGCCGTCAAGGCCGACGGTGCGGCCTCCGGCGTGGGCAAGCGCGTGCTGCCAGAGGCCGTAGCCGATGCCCCGGCCGCGCCAATCCGGGCGGCAGAGGTAGAGGCCGAGGAAGGCGAAGGCGCCGGAATGGACGACGACCGAGATCGCGGCGACCGGCGCGCCCCCGGCCTCGGCGACGAAGAACCCGGCCGGATCGGCGGCATGGAAGGGCGCGGCGTCGTCGAGGCCGGGGTTCCAGCCTTCATCGGCCGCCCAGTCGAGCATCACGCCGACCTCGGCCGCCGTCGCTGTCCGGAACACCGTCACGTCCCCAGCGCGTCGCGCAGCGAGCTTGCGGCCGCCGGCGCGTTCCTGAGGTCGAGCGAGGTGACGAGGTCGAGAAGGTGGCCCTTCATCAGGTCCTCGGCCAGAGCACCGTCGCCGGCCGCCAGCGCGCGCAGGAGCGCGTCGTGCGCGTGGCTTTCGCAAAGCGCATTCCGCCGCTGCCAGTAGAGCGCGATGACGAGCGACGAGCGCGAGACGAGCTGGGTGACGAAGGCGCAGATCGTGTCCTGGTCGGCAATCCGCGCGATGTCGATGTGGAACAGGCCTGAGAGCCGCAGGGCGCGGCCGGGATCTCCCTCGGCGAGGGCCGAATGCTCGTCGTCGATGTGGCGCTGAAGGCGCGAGATGTCTTCTTTCGTCGCCCGTTCGGCGGCCGAGCGGGCGGTGCGCGGCTCGAGAAGGGCGCGCGCCTCGAAGACCTCGCGCGCCTCGCGCACCGAGGGCTGGGCGACCGAGGCGCCGTGGTTCCGCCGCAGCGTCACCAGTCGTTCGTGCGCCAGTTCCTGCAGCGCGGCGCGGACGGTCGTCCGGCTGACGCCGAAGATCGCGCCCAGCTCGTCCTCGACCAGCTTGGTACCGGGGGCGAGGCGATGTTCGTGGATCGCGCGGGCCAGCCGCCCGGCGATCGACTCGCCCGTCTCATCGGAAAGGTTCAGCGCAGAATCCATAGCCCCTCGTCCTGCGGTTGATCTTGGCCGGCGGGGGATTCGCCGCAAGCCCGCGACCAGCCATCCTCCACCGCATTCAATGTTGTATACAATGTTGCATGCGAAATTGACATTGACCCGACTGTTCCGGCTGTTTTTCAGGCAGTCTGCGCATCATACCCGCCTGGACCCGCATTTCCATGCCCGCCGGCGCCCATCCGCGCTTTGATCGGACGAGTTCGACGGGGGTGCGATGCGGACGGGACAC
>JBNLCA010000042.1:0-3413 GCA_050303575.1 Paracoccaceae bacterium | reverse complement strand
TCGGCCTCGGGGTCGCTGTCGTAGACGACGCCGCCGCCGGCCTGGATGTAGAGCTTCTGGTCCTTGAGGACGGCGGTGCGGAGCGCAATGCACATGTCCATCTCGCCCGACGCCGAGAAATAGCCGACGCCGCCGCCGTAGACGCCGCGCTTTTCGGGCTCCAGCTCGTCGATGATCTCCATCGCGCGGACCTTGGGCGCGCCCGAGACCGTGCCGGCCGGCAGGCCCGCCAGCAGCGCCGAGAGGGCGTCCTGGTCGTCGTTCAGCTCGCCGATGACGTTCGAGACGATGTGCATCACGTGGCTGTAGCGCTCGATGATGAATTTTTCCGTGGGCTTCACGGTGCCGATCTTCGCGACCCGGCCGACGTCGTTGCGGCCGAGGTCGAGGAGCATCAGGTGCTCGGCCAGTTCCTTGGGATCGGCAAGAAGGTCTTCCTCGTAGTCCTTGTCGGCCTCGGGCGTCTGCCCCCTTGGCCGGGTGCCGGCGATCGGACGGATCGTCACCTCGCCGCCCCGGACCCGGACGAGGATCTCTGGCGAGGCGCCGATGACCTGGAAGGTGCCGAAGTTGAAGAAGAAAAGGAAAGGCGAGGGGTTCGTCCGCCGAAGCGCGCGGTAGAGTGCGAACGGCGGCTGGCGGAACGACTGCGTCCAGCGCTGCGACGGCACAACCTGGAAGATGTCGCCCGCCCGGATATACTCCTTGGCCTTCTCCACGGCCGCCCGGTAGGCGGCGGGCGTGAAGTTCGAGACCGGCTCGCCCGGCGGTTCGGCCGTGTCGGCAAGCGTGTGGTCGACCGTCGCCGCGCGTTCGAGGTCGCGGACCGCGTCCATCACCCGCTCGGCCGCCTGTGCGTAGGCCGCGCGCGCCGAAAGGCCCGATCCGGCCCAGGCGGGCGAGACGACCGTGACCTCGCCCTTCACGCCGTCCAGCACCGCGACCACGGAGGGCCGCATAAGGACCGCGTCGGGCACGCCGATCACGTCGGGGTTGATGTCGGGCAGATGCTCGACAAGGCGGATCATGTCGTAGCCGAGATAGCCGAAGAGGCCGGCGGCGATGGCGGGCATCCCCTCGGGCATCTCGATCCGGCTTTCGGCGATCAGCGCACGCAGCGTGTCGAGCGGGTTGCCCGGCAGATCCTCGAACGTGTCGGGATCGAACCGGGCCTGCCGGTTGATGCGGGATGTCGTGCCGCGGCATTGCCAGATCAGGTCAGGCTTCAGGCCGACGACCGAGTAGCGGCCGCGCACCTCGCCCCCCGTCACGCTTTCCAGCATGAAGGAATCCGCCCGCGCCCCGGCGAGCTTCAGCATCAGCGAGACCGGCGTGTCGAGGTCGGCGGCGAGCCGCATCCACACCAGCTGGTTCTGCCCGGCGGAATAGCCCTTCTCGAACGTGTCAAAGGCAGGCTGCATCAGGGAAGGCTCGAATGGACCGCCTGGATCGCCGGCTCGTTGCGGGTGATGCCCTCGGCGGCCTCGATCTCGTTGGCGAAGAGGCTGAGAAGCTCGGTCGAGGTCGATTGGCTGATCTCGCCCGCAAGCTGCGCCTTGAGCGCGGTCGCGTCCGCGTCATCGGCGAGCGGCGTGATCTTCGTCAGCTCGATGATGCTCAGCCGGTCGCCTTCGGGGAAGGTCTCGACCCCGCCGTCCTTCAGCGTGAAGAGCGTCTGGATCATGCCGTCCGGCGCACCGTCGAGGAAGCTGCCGCGCGAGAGGTCGGAATGGACCTCGGGTGTGTAGCCCATGTCGGCGTAGCTTTCGCCGGCCTGGCGGCGGGCGCGGATCTCCTCTCCGAGCGCGCCCAGGCGTTTCTGGGTCTCGGCCCGGCGCCAGTCGGCAACGACGCGCTCGCGCACTTCGTCGAGCGGCTGGAGCGTCGGAGGGATGACAGCGTCGAGGCGGAGCGAGGCAAGCCCGCCATCCTCGAGCTGGATCAGCTCGGGGAAGTCGCCTTCCTGGAGCCCCACGGCCGCGTCGCGGAAGGCGGCATAGGCGGCGATTCCCTCGGCCGTGTCGGGGGCGAGCCGGATCGTGCCGAGCTCCATGTCCGTCTGCTCGGCCAGGTCCTCGATCGTTGCGCCGCCGGCGATCAGGTCGTCGATGTCGTTCTGGCGCTCGGCGATGTAGCGGTCGGCGCGGTCGCGTTGGAGCTGGTCGGTAAGGTCGTCGCGGACCTCCTCGAAGGGCGTCGACTGGGCGGCGAGGATGGCGTTCACCCGGAAGAGGGCGGGGCCGAGCAATGTCTCGACCGGGCCCACGACCTCGGGCTCCTCCGGTGCGAAGACGGCGGCGCCGGCCTCGCCGAGATCGGCCTCGGTCACGTCGCCCATGTCGACGTCGGTGAGCGCAAGGCCGCGGCCGGTGACCAGCGCCTCGAAGGTCGTGCTGCTATCGTCGAGCGCCGCCTTCGCCGCATCGGCCGCAGCCTGGTCGGGAAAGACGAGCCGCTCGACCAGCCGCCGCTCGGGCTTGTTGTACTCGGCCGAATGGTCCTCGTAGGCGCGCCGAAGGTCTTCCTCGGGCACGTCGATCTTGTCCAGCACCATCTCGGGTGTGAGCGCGGCATAGGTGATCTCGCGCATCTCGGGCGCGGTGTAGGTCTCGGGTGCGGCCTCGTAGGTCGCCTGGATCTCTTCCTCGGTCGGCTCGGGGACCGGTTCGGCCAGCGCCGAGGCATCGAGCTTCAGCCACTCCATGTCGCGCCGCTCGCCCTGGAAGGCGGCAAGGACGTCAACCATCGTCTCGTGCGCGCCGGGACCGCCGGTCACCGCGCTGACGGGAATCTGGGCGGCGATGCGGGCGCGGATATCGGCCTCGTACTCGGTTTCGGTCATCCCGGTGCGGCGCAGCCACTCGGTATAGGCGGTGCGATCGAAGCTGCCGCTCAGCCCCTCGAAATCACGGTTCCGGATCACCACGTCGCGCAGCCGCGCGTCATCGGCCGAAAGTCCCAGCCGTGCCGCTTCGCCCTTGAGCGCGGCAAGCGCGAAAAGCTGGCCCTGGATCGAGGCGGCGAGGTTGCGGCCGGCATCGGTCGCCATCGAGGGCGGGTTGCCGCCCTGGAGCATGACACCGCGGATGGCGTTCTGAAGCTCGTAATTGTAGCGCGCGACGGTGATCTCGGTGTCGCCGACGGCGCCGATCGTGCGCACCGTGCCGCCGAAGTTGGCGATCCCGAAGCCGCCCAGCGAGAAGATCAGAAGCGCCAGGAGGACATAGACGACCACATTCGCGCCCTGCCTCGATTTCTTCGCCATGCTGCCCTCCCGGTGTATCGCCTCCTTCGAAGGCGGAAGGGGGCGCTGATCAAGGCGTGAAGGCGGCCAGACGCCGGAAGAGCGTGGCGATCCCGTCGAGGTCGGCATTGGCGAAGGCGATGCGCACCTCGCTGCGCCCGCGCGGGTC
>JBNLCA010000041.1:0-3988 GCA_050303575.1 Paracoccaceae bacterium | reverse complement strand
GGGCTGGGCCAGCGTGAGGGTGACGTCACCGCATTGACGGCTGACGCACAGAAGGGCGGCGGGGAGCAGGCAGATGACAAGAAGGACCGCCTAGCCCCAGGCAACCGGGCGGAACAGGCGGACAACCCGGATCAAAGCGGGAAGAGCGAGGAGGATCAGTGCGGAAAGGCCCAAGTTATTCTCGCCGTAGGCCGAGCCACCGCGCTCGGGCAGATCGCAGATTTCCGGCTGGCTGCCAAACATGTCCCAAAGCCCGCCGGTGGCGCCCCCGTAGCCGGCTCCGAGCCATGCCAGGGCCAGCGAGGAGGAAATGAAGGCAAGAGACAAGGCGCGGGTCAGTGTGCGTCCAATCTGCGACGGGCTTCGGCAGGTAGAATGCTCCAGCTGGCCGTCTGCCGCCAGCCTTGAAGCCCCCCGCGCCCCGACATAGGTTGCGGCCGGCATTCACGAGGGACGCATGGCCGGCAACCGGAAACTGTTCGAGGAGGTGGCCGAGGGCAAGCCCGCCGCCGCGCCGAAAGGCGGGATGATCGGCGAGGGAAGGGGCAGGGGCCGGGGTGCGGTGCGCGCCTGGCTCATGGTCCTCTTCGCGCTGGTCGTGGTGATGATCGCCGTGGGCGGGCTGACGCGGCTGACCGACAGCGGGCTTTCTATCACCGAATGGCGGCCGGTCACCGGCGCGCTGCCGCCGATGTCCGAGGACGCTTGGGCGGCGGAGTTCGCCAAGTACCAGCAGATCCCCGAATACCAGCTTCAGAACCGGGGGATGACGCTTGCCGAGTTCAAGTCGATCTACTGGTGGGAATGGGGGCACCGGCAGCTTGGCCGGATCATCGGCCTCGTCTGGGCGGTCGGAGTCGTGGCCTTCTGGGCGACGAAACGAATTCCGCCGGGCTGGACGGGACGGCTAATCGGCATTGGCGCCCTGGGCGGGCTCCAGGGCGCGATCGGCTGGTGGATGGTCCACTCGGGCCTCTCGGGCGAGATGCTCGACGTGGCGAGCTACCGGCTCGCCGTCCATCTTGGTCTGGCGTTTGGAATCCTGGGGCTGATCGCCTGGTACGTCTTCCTGCTCGCGCGATCCGAGGGCGAGCTTCTGCAGGCCCGTCGCGGCCGGGAGGCCGGGCTGGTGAGACTCGCGTCCTGGCTTGGCGGGCTGGCATTCCTCCAGATCCTGCTTGGCGCGCTTGTCGCAGGCATCGATGCCGGGCGCGGTTTCACCGACTGGCCGTGGATGGCCGGAGGCGTCCTGCCGCCCGACATGTGGTACATTGAGCCCGCGTGGCGGAATTTCTTCGAGAATGCCGGGACGGTTCAGTTCACCCACCGGATCATCGCCTACGCGCTCTTTGCCTTCGGCCTCTTCGTCTGGCTTCGGGGCCGCAGGTCCGCCCATCGCCGGACGCAGGCCGCGTTCAACATGATGGCGGCGATGCTGCTGTTGCAGGTGGTGCTCGGCATCGTCACCGTGATGCACTCGTCGCCTCTCGGCCTCGGCATCGCGCACCAGATCGGCGCCGTCGCGCTCTGGGTGATCATCTGGCGCGCGCGGTTTCTTACCGCCTATCCGATTTCCACCTCCATCCGGGGCTGATCCATGACGAAGTTCGACGACCTGATGGAATTCCAGCGCGAGACCGAGGCCCTGGCGCAGATCGCCGGCCGGCTGGGCTGGGACCAGGAGACGGTGATGCCGCGCGGCGCCGCCGCGCAGCGGGGCGAGGAGATGGGAGCGCTCGAGTCGGTCCTGCACGCGCGCCGCACCGATCCGCGGCTGGCGGACTGGCTGGCCGGGATCGACGCGGGCGGACTGGACGAGGCCGGCCGGGCGCAGCTGCGCCTGATCCGCCGCAGCCACGAGCGGGCGTCGAAGGTGCCGGCGAGGCTCGCCGCCGAGATCGCGCGGGTGACCTCGGTCGCCCAAGGCATCTGGGCCGAGGCGCGGGCAAGAGACGATGTCGCTGCCTTCCTGCCGACACTGGCCGAGGTGGTCCGGCTCAGGCGCGAGGAGGCCGCGGCGCTCGCCGGGAACGGCGATCTCTACGACGCGCTTCTGGATGATTACGAACCGGGCAACACCGGCGCCAAGGTCGGCGCCATGTTCGCCGCGCTGCGCCCCCGCCTTGTCGCGTTGCGCGAAAAGGTGCTGGGGTCCGAGCGCCGCCCGTCCGCCATCGCGGGCACCTACGACGCCGAGGCGCAGATGCGGCTGGCGAAGGAACTGGCCGGGGTCTTCGGTTACGACTGGACGACGGGCCGGCTCGACCGGTCGGTGCACCCGTTCTCATCCGGGTCCGGCCTCGACGTGCGGATCACCACGCGGGTGAACCCCGAGGATCCGTTCAACTGTGTCTATTCGACCATTCACGAGACCGGCCACGCGACCTACGAGCAGGGGATCGACCGGGCCTACCTTCTGACGCCGCTGGGGCAGGGCGCCTCGATGGGCGTGCACGAGAGCCAGAGCCGGATCTACGAGAACCAGCTGGGCCGGAGCCGGGCCTTCACCGGCTGGCTCTTCGGCCGGATGGGCGAGCATTTCGGCGCTGCCGGGGCGGCGGACGCCGACGCCTTCTATGCGACGGTGAACCGGGTCGCGCCCGGCTACATCCGGACCGAGGCGGACGAGGTCCACTACAACCTTCACATCCTGATGCGGTTCGATCTGGAGCGGGCGCTGATCGGCGGCGATCTCGAGGTCGCCGATCTCGAGGCGGCCTGGAACGAGCGGTTCGCGGCGGATTTCGGTGTGGTCGTCGACCGGCCCTCGAACGGTATCCTGCAGGATGTGCACTGGTCGGTCGGGCTTTTCGGCTATTTCCCGACCTACACGCTGGGGAATGTCTATGCCGGCTGCCTGCATGCGGCCTTGCGCGAGGACGTGCCCGACCTCGACGCCGACCTGGCGAAGGGCGACACGCGCCGCGCAACCGGCTGGCTGAGGGAGAGAGTGCAGCGGCACGGCGGGCTCTACGAGCCGGCCGAGGTCATCGCGCGCGCCGTGGGGGCCGAGCCGACGGTCGAGCCGCTTCTGGCCTACCTCGAGGCGAAGTTCGGCGAGATCTACGGGGTCTGAGCCGGGGCGGAGGCGCCTCGGCTTCGCCTCGGCGCGAGGGGGCTCTGCCCCCGTCGCCTCCGGCGACTCCCCCGGAGTATTTGAAAACAAAAGAAGATGAGCGCTTCAGACGGTGGGGATGGCCCTCACCGGACCGTCGCGCCATCCGTACCAGGCGTAGGCGGCGCGCATCATCGGAAGGCGCAGGGCGGGGATCGGGAAGCGGGCGGGCGGCGTTGCAATCGGGGCGGGGAGGGCGAGCGCCTCGCCCGCCATCATCCGGCCCACGGCATGGCCCGCCGCCGAGGCCATCGAGACGCCGTTGCCGTGCCAGCCGAAGGCCGCGAAGAGGCCGGGGGCAGCCGGGACCGGACCCGCGAAGGGCGTGAGCGAGCCGGTCAGGCAGACCAGACCCGACCAGTCCCGTTCGGTCTCGACATGGCGCCAGTCGGGGAACATCGCCTCGAAGTTCCGCCGCGCCAGCGCGCGGATGCGGCTCTCCTCGGCCGCTTCGGCCGAGAGGCCGCCGCGCATCCCGAAAAGGAAACGGTCGTCGGGGAGCAGGCGGAAATAGTGCAGGAGCTTGCGGCTGTCATAGGCCATCTGGCGGCTGATCCAGCCCTGCGCGGCCCGCTCGCTTGCGCTGAGCGGGCGGGTGACCAGGATCGTCGAGAAGACCGGGAGGGTGCGGCCGGCGATCCAGCCGGGAAGGTCGTCGGACGTGTAGCCGTTGGTGGCGAAGAGGATCTTTTTCGCCCGGACGGCGCCCCGAGGCGTCTCGGCGCGCCAGCCGCCGGGGTCCGGCGACAGCGCGGTCACCGGGCTTTCGGCGTAGATCCGGACACCCGCCTCGGTAGCCGCCCGGGCAAGGCAGAGGAAGTATTTCATCGGGTGGCGCGGGAAACCCACTGGCGAGATTGTTGCGACGGACGG
>JBNLCA010000040.1:0-2521 GCA_050303575.1 Paracoccaceae bacterium | reverse complement strand
GGCGATCCGGGCGATGGGGCTCAAGGACGCCGCCAAGAAGCTGATGGCGGAAGCCGGGGTCCCGGTCGTCCCCGGCTACCTGGGCGAGGACCAGGACCCTGCGCGCCTCGCCGCCGAGGCGGATGCAGTTGGCTATCCTGTCCTCATCAAGGCGGTCGCCGGCGGCGGCGGCAAGGGGATGCGTAAGGTCGCGGAACCGGCGGACTTCGCCGCCGCGCTTGACAGCGCCAGGGCCGAGGCGAAGGGCGCGTTCGGCAACGACGCAGTCCTCATCGAGAAGTACGTCGAGAAGCCGCGCCATATCGAACTGCAGGTCTTCGGCGACGGCACGCGCGCGGTGCATCTCTATGAACGCGACTGCTCGCTCCAGCGGCGGCACCAGAAGGTGATCGAGGAGGCACCGGCGCCGGGGATGACCCCCGAGATGCGGGCCGCGATGGGCGAGGCCGCCGTCCGCGCCGCCGAGGCGATCGGCTATTCCGGCGCAGGCACGATCGAGTTCATTGTCGATGCCTCGGGCGGCCTGCGCCCCGACCGGTTCTGGTTCATGGAGATGAACACGCGGCTCCAGGTCGAGCACCCGGTGACCGAGGCAATCACCGGCCTCGATCTCGTCGAATGGCAGCTTAGGATCGCCGCGTGCGAGGGGCTGCCGCTGACCCAGGATCAGATCCCGCTCAAGGGCCACGCCTTCGAGGCGCGGCTCTATGCCGAGGATGCCGGGAAGGGGTTCCTGCCGGCCACCGGCCGGCTGACGCACCTTGCCTTTCCGGGCTGGGCGCGTGCCGATACCGGTGTCCGCGCGGGCGACCAGATCAGCCCCTGGTACGACCCGATGATCGCCAAGATCGTCACTTCCGGAGGCACGCGGTCCGAAGCTCTGTCCCTGCTGACGCGCGCGCTCGCCGAGACCGAGGTGGCGGGCACGGTGACGAACCTCACCTTCCTCGGCCGGCTCGCCGGGCACGAGGGGTTCGCCAGGGGCGACGTCGATACCGGCCTCATCGAGCGTGACAGCGCCGCGCTGACAGCGCCCGAGACTCCGCCAGCCAACGCCCGAGTGATGGCGGCCCTCGCGGCGGCGGACGTGCTCGAGCCGAGCCTCCTGGAGGGCTTCACTCTCTGGGCGCCGCTGCGCCAGACGGTGGCCTTCGGCGAGGAGACGGCTGTTCTGATTCCGGGCGGACCGGGCCGCTACCGCGTGGACCTGGACGGCGAGACCCACACCGCCGAGCGCCGACCGGACGGATGGTGGATCGACGGTGACAAGGCGGGCGCGAAAGCCGTTCGCCTTGCGGGTGCCGTCGCCGTCTTCGCCGGCCGCGCCTGTGAGTTTCCGCTCCCCGATCCGCTCGCCCGTGGCGCCGCGGCGGGTGCGGGCGGCAACATCGTCGAGGCTCCGATGCCGGGCCTCGTCAAGTCGGTCCATGCCGCGCCGGGCGACACCGTCACCCAGGGCCAGCGCCTTGCCGTGCTGGAAGCGATGAAGATGGAACACACGCTCACCGCCCCGCGCGACGGCACCGTCGCCGAGGTGCTCGCCGCTGCCGGCCAGCAGGTCGAGGCCGGCGCCGCGCTCGTCCGGATGGAGGACGCATGATCCGCCTGCATCACGTTCCCTGGTCGCGCAGTTTCCGCATCCTGTGGCTGCTTCAGGAGATGGGTCTCGACTGCGAAATCGTCCCCTACGCCATCGGCGACGGCTCGATGCGGACACCCGAATTCATGGCGATCAGCCCGGCGGGTCGTGTGCCCGCGCTTGAAGTAGATGGCCGGACGCTTTTCGAAAGTGGCGCGATTTCCGAGTACTTGTGCGAGACGCGGCCCGAACACGGGCTCGGCCGGCCGCCGGATCACGAGGATCGCGCCGAGTACCTGGAATGGCTTCACTATGCCGAGACGGTCGCCCACGTCATCGCTTACCTGAACCTGCAATGGATCTTCCTGCGCGATCCCGCGATGCGGTCCGAGGCGGTGATGAAGATCGACGCGGCGCGGCTGCGCGGGATGATGCGCGACCTCGACCGCCGGCTTGAGGGCCGCGAGTACCTGCTGCCCTCGGGCTTCTCGGCGGCCGACACGATGTTCGGTTTCAACCTCTGGGCCGCGCCGCGCTATGCGAAGCTGGACGGGCTGGAGAACCTGAAGGCCTATGTCGCCCGCTGCACCGCCCGGCCCGGCTACCAGAAGGCCGCCGCCATCGACGCGCCGCACAGCTTCTACGACCGGGAGTTCTATTCGCTTGGCTGACCATGTCGAGATCTTCGAGGTCGGCCCGCGTGACGGCCTTCAGAACGAGGCGCGGCAGATCCCGACGGCCGAGAAGGTTGCGTTGGTCGACCGTCTGTCGGGCGCCGGGTTCCGCCGCATCGAAGTGGCAAGTTTCGTCAGCCCCAAGTGGGTGCCTCAGATGGCGGACAGCGCCGAGGTTCTGGCCGGCATCGCCCGCGCGCCGGGCGTCCGCTACGCCGCGCTGACGCCGAACATGACCGGCTTCGAACGGGCCGTGGCGGCGAAGGCC
>JBNLCA010000039.1:0-1721 GCA_050303575.1 Paracoccaceae bacterium | reverse complement strand
GTCAACACATTCGAGGATTTCGGTGGTCCCGGTCAATTTCGCGCAATCATCCTCATCCGCCGCGGCGCCGGACGCCATCAGCGCCAGGACAAGCCCTAGGAAGACGCCTCCGCAAGACTTCAACATATCAGTCCTTTCATCGCTAGAATATCGGGGGTCGGGCATCTGCCCGAAATTTCGCCAGCCCGACCAGCAGACTGGCGACTGAGGCCTAGAAAAGATCGACCGTCTCTCTCAGCCGGTTCAGCCAGACCGTACGCGCCTCGGCCATCTCGCGCCGGCAGCCCGCTACGGCCATCGGTGCCGTATGCGAGTCGCGATGGATCGCCCACAGAATGGCACAGTCTTGCAGGACCTGGTTGTCCCAGGCCTGCTGGGAATCGCGGAGCGCATTCAGCGCCGCGAACGGCCCGTCGAGGCGCGCCTGGATTGCCTCTTCAAGCGCCACATATGCCGTTTGCATCGCCGCTTCGGCCTCGGCCTGGGCGCAGTCGTTCGGCTCGGGCTGGCTGCTGCCGCATTCGGCCGCTGTGACGGGGAAAGCCGCGAACGCCAGAACAGCGATCGCACACAGCATCAATCGTGACATGAGAATCTCCGGCACACAGGACCATCGGTCCGCCCGGTCTGCCGTCTACTCCGCGCCAGCGGCACGCGCAATCGGCCGTAAGGTCTGGAAATCCGCACCCGGTTCCTGTAGCGCCGGGCCATGACCCAGCGCCTTGTGATCCGACGCCCCGACGACTGGCACCTGCACCTTCGCGACGGCGCGATGCTGGACGCAATAGCCCCCGAAAGTGCCCGCGATTTCGCCCGCGCGATCATCATGCCGAACCTGGTGCCGCCGATTGTGACCGCCGCGCAGGCCGAGGCCTACCGGGGCCGTATCCTCAAGGCGCTCAAAGGCGCGCCGTTCACGCCGCTGATGACGCTCTACCTCACCGAGGAGACCGACCCCGACGACGTCGCCCGCGCCCACGCGGACGGCATCGCAACGGCGGTCAAGCTCTACCCGGCCGGGGCGACGACAAACTCGGCCTCGGGCGTACGCGACTTCGACAAGGTGCGCCCGGTGCTTGAGAAGATGGCCGCGATCGGGATGCCGCTCTGCGTCCACGGCGAGGTGGTCGATCCCGCCGTCGACATCTTCGACCGCGAGGCGGTCTTCATCGACCGGGTGCTCGACCCGGTCCGCCGCGCCACGCCAGGGCTTCGCGTCGTCATGGAGCATGTCACGACGAAGGACGGCGTGGACTATGCCCGGTCCGGAGGCGCGGACCTCGGCGCCACGATCACCACGCATCACCTCGTCATCAACCGCAACCACATCCTCGTCGGCGGCATCCGGCCGCACTACTACTGCCTGCCGGTCGCCAAGCGCGAGGAGCACCGGCTGGCGCTCCGCGCGGCAGCGACGTCAGGCGAGGCGACCTTCTTCCTCGGCACCGACTCGGCGCCGCATACCGACCCCCTGAAGGAAAGCGCCTGCGGCTGCGCCGGCTGCTTCACCGCGCCGGTCACGATGCCGATCCTGGCCGAGGTCTTCGACGAGGACGACGCGCTCGACCGGCTCGAGGCCTTCGCCTCGCTGAACGGCCCGGCCTTCTACCGGCTGCCGCCCAACGAGGCAAAGATCACCCTGACGAAGGGCGATGCGCAGACCTTCCCGGCGAAGCTCGAGACCGGCGACGGGCCGGTGACGATCTTCGATCCGGGCTTTC
>JBNLCA010000038.1:0-5453 GCA_050303575.1 Paracoccaceae bacterium | reverse complement strand
CCCTCGCCCGCGCGCTCGACCGCGCCGCCCCGGCGCAGGATCAGGGGATGCGGATGGCCCGCCTGCACCAGCGAGACCCTGCCCGTCGCCAGATCGGCAACCGCGTAGACGCAGGTGAAATACTGGTCGATCTGCATCGCCTCGAGCACGTTCCTGTTGAGGCGCGCCGCCACCTCCTCGGGCGTGCGGGGCTCGGACATCTGGCACTGGCCCTGCGCAATGGCGACGCTGCCGTCGGGGGCGGAGCTTGCGAACATCCCGGCAAGCCGCGCCGCCAGGATGGCCGAGGTGACGCCGTGGCCCGAGACGTCGATGGCGTAGAACGCCAGGAGGTCCGGCCCGAGCGGGAAATACCCGACGAGGTCACCGCCGACATGACCCGACGGGCGCAGCATCACCGACACCTCGGCCGACCCGAAGTCGCGCTGCCGCTCGCGCACGAGCGTCATCTGGAGCTTGCGCGCCTCGACGAGGTCGCGGTCGAGCGCGGCGTAGAGGGCGCTGATCTCGTCGAGCGTGCGGCTGACCAGGCGATTCTTCTCGGTCAGCTCGCGCTCCATCTGAAGGATGCGCTCGCCCGCGCGCATGCGCGCGTGCAGTTCCGCCCCGTTCACAGGCTTTGAGAGGAAATCGTCCGCCCCGACCTCGAGCCCCTGGGCCACCTGGCTTTTCTCGTCGTTGGCGGTCAGCAGGATGAAATAGCCATAACTCTCGCGCTTGAGCGCCCGGAAGGCGCGGCAGAGGTCGAGGCCGTTCATCCCCGGCATCATCCAGTCGCTGAGGACGAAGTCGTAGGGCTCGGCACGCAGCTTCTCCAGCGCCTCGGACCCCGACGCCGCCTCGTCCACCGCGTAGCCCCAGCGGTTCAGCGAGGCGTTCAGGATGCGGCGCTGGACGCGGCTGTCGTCGACCACGAGTACGCGCCGCCGT
Source organism: Paracoccaceae bacterium (assembly GCA_050303575.1). Taxonomy (GTDB): domain Bacteria; phylum Pseudomonadota; class Alphaproteobacteria; order Rhodobacterales; family Rhodobacteraceae; genus JBNLCA01. The sequence goes on along the minus strand of JBNLCA010000038.1, from coordinate 4,523 downwards.
TCGACGGCGAGCGGCTTCTCGTCTGGACGGGTGGCGGGCAGCGATGTCACGACCGGTCGGATCCCCTGATTCCGGCATAGTAGGTCCGGCGCCTCTTAAGGTCGCGTGAACGCTAAAGTTGCGTCTAAGGCACCCGGCCTGCGTCACCTTGTGTTAACGCCCCGCGCCTAGCCTGAAGGCCGAGCAAGGGGGCCGGACAGCCGGCGAGGTGTGGTATGATCGATTGGGACCAGGTGGCCCAGCTTCGTGAAGAAGTGGGAGCGGACGAGTTCGCCGAGGTGGTCGAGCTTTTCCTGGACGAGGTGGCACAGGTGATGGGCAGGCTGGGCGAGGGCCCGGGGCCCGATTCCCTGCGCGACGACCTGCATTTCCTGAAGGGCAGCGCGCTCAATCTGGGGTTCGAGACGTTCGGCCAGCTCTGCCAGGCGGGCGAACGGCTTGCCGGGCAGGGCCAGCCCGAGGCGGTTGACCTGGGTGCGATCCGGACCTGCTACGACGCCTCGCGACGCGCCTTTCTGGACGGGGTCGCGAAGCGGACGGCAGCCTGATCTCGGCGCCCCGGGGGCGGATTCCCGCTCGGCAACCGAAGATGAAGGGCGCGTTCACCCCGGGTTCACGGCGATTCTCGCATAGTCGTTTCCTGTCGCGATCCAATCGGGACGCGATTTGACGAGTACTGCCAGGGAGTGAGCCTTATGCAGAAGTTTGCGAACGCTATTGTCGGCGCCATGGGGATGGTTGCTGTCATGGCAGCGCCTCTGGCCGTCACCACGATCGGGGTCTCGCTGATCCCCGCCAAAGCCGAAGCCAAGGGTGGCAACGGCGGTGGCGGCGGCGGCGGCAACGGTGGTGGAAACGGTGGGGGCAACGGGAACGGCGGCGGAAACGGCGGCGGGAACGGTAATGGAAACGGGAACGGCAACGGAAACGGCGGCGGCAATGGCGGTGGAAACGGCCAAGGCAACGGCGGCGGCTCCGGCGGCGGGAACGGAAATCCGAACGCCGGCGGAAACGGTGGCGGGGGCGGAAACCCCAACGCCGGTAACAATGGCGGCGGCGGCAATTCGAACGCCGGCGGAAACGGCCGCGGCGCTGTCGCGTCCCAGCTCAAGGGCCTGAACGCCGCCCATGCCAACCCGCAGGCGCTGGCCAACGCCGCGCCGAACAGCCAGGTCGGCCGCATCGCGACCTACAAGGACGCCGCGATCGCAACCCAGGAGGCCGAGGCCGCCGTCGACGAGGCGCAGGCCACGCTTGACGAGGCGCAGGCCGCGCTCGACGAGGCGAACGCCGACTATGACGGCCGGACCTCGGAAGAGATCCAGGGCGACATCGACGCGCTCGATCCGGACGCCGCGGACTACGACGACCAGCTTGCCGCGCTGAACGAGGAACTCGACGCCGCCAACGCCCACGAGGCGGACGTGGCCGAGCTTCAGCAGGCGGTGGACGATGCCGAGGCTGGCGTCGAAGAGGCCGAGGCCGCAGCCGAAGAGGCAGCCCAGGCCGAGGCGGACGCCCTGGCCGAGGCCTCGAACGGCCGCGACCTGTCGCCCGAGGCAATCGAGGAACTGCGCCGTCTGCTCGGCCTCGACTGAATCGCCTGCCACTCACGACCGGGGCGGCCCTTCGGGGCCGCCCTTTCCTTTGCCGCGCGGGCCTCAGCTTGCCGACAGCTACATTTCCCGATAAGCGCCTCTCGTCACGTCAGGAGGCTCCGAATGTCCGCGCCGAAGAAAGTCGTCCTCGCCTATTCCGGCGGTCTCGACACGTCGATCATCCTCAAGTGGCTGCAGACGGAATACGGCTGCGAGGTCATCACCTTCACCGCCGACCTGGGCCAGGGCGAGGAACTGGAACCGGCGCGCAAGAAGGCCGAGATGCTGGGCATCAAGCCCGAGAATATCCACATCGTCGATGTCCGCGAGGAATTCGTGCGCGACTTCGTCTTCCCGATGTTCCGGGCGAACGCGCTTTACGAGGGGCTCTATCTTCTCGGCACCTCGATCGCCCGGCCGCTGATCTCGAAGCACCTGGTCGAACTGGCCGCCCGCCACGGTGCCGACGCGGTCGCCCACGGCGCCACGGGCAAGGGCAACGACCAGGTCCGGTTCGAACTTTCCGCCTACGCGCTGAACCCCGAGATCCGGGTGATCGCACCGTGGCGGGAATGGGATCTGACCAGCCGCACCAAGCTTCTGCAGTTCGCCGAGGAGAACCAGATCCCGATCGCCAAGGACAAGCGCGGCGAGGCGCCATTCTCGGTCGATGCGAACCTTCTGCACACGTCCTCCGAGGGCAAGGTCCTGGAGAACCCGGCCGAGGAAGCGCCGGACTATGTGCTTCAGCGGATCACCAAGCCCGAGGACGCACCCGACCAGCCCGAGACGGTGGAGATCACCTTCTCGAAGGGTGACGCGGTCGCCATCGACGGCGAGGCGATGAGCCCCGCGACGATCCTGACCCGGCTCAACGAGCTTGGCGGCAAGCATGGCGTCGGCATCCTCGACCTCGTCGAGAACCGCTTCGTCGGCATGAAATCCCGCGGCGTCTATGAAACGCCCGGCGGCACGATCCTCCTGGAAGCGCACCGCGGCATTGAGCAGATCACGCTCGACGCCGGGGCCGGGCACCTGAAGGACAGCATCATGCCGCGCTATGCCGAGCTGATCTATAACGGCTTCTGGTTCTCGCCCGAGCGCGAGATGCTCCAGGCCCTGATCGACAAGAGCCAGGAGCATGTCACCGGCACCGTCCGGGTGAAGCTCTACAAGGGTTCGGCCCGCACGGTCGCCCGCTGGTCGGACCATTCGCTCTACAGCGAAAGCCACGTCACCTTCGAGGAAGATGCCGGCGCCTACGACCAGAAGGACGCGCAGGGCTTCATCCGGCTCAACGCGCTGCGCCTCAAGCTGATCGCCACCCGCAACCGGCGGGTCGCGGGCAACTAGATGGGTGCGGCGCCGGTCATCGCGCCGGCGACGCGCCAGACCCTTGGCGGCCTCCTAGACCTGACGCTGGCCCCGGGGCAGGAAGACCTGGTCGCCCCGGCGCCCGTGACCTTGGCCCAGCAGCCCTATACGCCGGGGTCCGAGGTCTGGGGCATCTGGCAGGGCGAGACCGCCGTCGGCCTGATCGCGATGATCGATCCGAAACGCTACGTTCCGCTGAAAGGCCAGAGCCCGCGCCCGGATGCCGCCTATGTCTGGCGCCTGATGGTGGACGCGGCGCACCAGCGGAAAGGCTACGGCCGGGCCGCGCTTTTCCATGCCTGTGGCGTCGCTGAAGGCTGGGGATATGCCAGCGTTTCGCTGACGGTCGCCGACGTGCCTCACTCGAACCGCGGCTTCTACGAGGCGCTGGGCTTCGTCGCGACGGGTACGGTCTTTGCCGCATCGGGCGAGATCGAGTTCCTTGCCCCGGTGGAAACGATCCGGCTGCGTGCCAAGGCCTCGTCTGAAAATCGTTAACGCGACTTTAACCCTGATGGGGCGGTACTGCCCGGGCGCGAATGCTGTTGAGATTCGGCGCCCGGCCCCGGGCGTCATGGTGCGATGCCGGTCACGACCGTCCAGATGTACGAGATTCCGACGAGTGCCCTGACCGGCTCGGGCACCGTGCAGGACCAGCTGACGCTGACCATCACCGACGACGACGCGCTTCTGCACACCAACAACACCGCTGATCCCGGCACCGACCAGACCTTCACCTCGCCCGGCCACACGATCGGCAGCACCGCGGTCCAGTTCTACTACACCTTCAGCTGGATCCCGCCGGGCGAGACCCAGCCGGTGATGTTCGATGCGATCGTCCTGCAGCTGACGGTCGACGGGGTGCAGCACTATTACATGATCGCCGAGTTCGGCTCGGAGATTCCCGACCTCGCCCCCGGCGCGACCATAACGCTGGTCTCGCGCGTCATCTACGCGACACCGGTCGACTATGCACAGCTCGCCTGTTTCGTCGCCGGGACCCTGATCGAGACCGACGGGGGCCCGCGCCCGGTCGAAGAGATCCGCATCGGCGACCTTGTCCTGACCGAGGATCACGGCCTGCGCCCGGTGCGCTGGGCCGGCGCGGCCCGCGTTGCGGCGCGTGACCTCGCCCGCCGGCCCGAACTGCGCCCGATCCGCGTCTCGGCCGGCGCACTGGGGCCGGGCGTACCGCAAAGCGACCTCTTCCTCTCGCCGCAGCACCGGCTTCTGCTGACCGGCTGGCGGGTGCAGCTCTTCTTCGGCGAGGACGAAGTGCTGGCCCCGGTCAAGCAACTCCTGCGCTGGCCGGGGGTCGATGTGGTGCCTGACCGCAAGGCCGTCACCTACCATCACCTGATGTTCGACGCCCACGAAGTCATCCGCGCGAACGGCGCCCCGGCCGAAAGCTTCTACCTCGGCGACGGCATCCGCGACGGGATGGAGCGCGAGCAGATCGAGGAGATCCTGACGCTCTTCCCGGAACTCGCGGCCCGCGCCCCGGATCCGGCCCGGCATTTCACCAAGAGCTACGAGGTCGCGGCGATCGCG
>JBNLCA010000037.1:0-9522 GCA_050303575.1 Paracoccaceae bacterium | reverse complement strand
CGGGCCGGACAGCTACCGAAATCGGCGTTTGCACTAACCTTTCTTCGGGCCGGTTCCGGGCCAGGGAATATGCTCGGCGTCATCGCCCGGAGGCAGCCGGAAGCGGCCATGTTCGAAGTCGCCCTTGATCCACGCCTCCTTGGCGGCCTCCAGCTTCTCGCGCGACGAGGCGACGAAGTTCCACGAGATGTAGCGCGGGCCGTTCAGCGTCTCGCCGCCCAGAAGCATCAGCCGCGCGCCGCGCTCGCCCGCCGTCACGGTGATCGGGTCGCCCGGACGGAAGACCATCATCTGGCCACCGTCGAACCCCTGCCCCGCAATCCCGACCGACCCTTCAAGGATATAGATCCCGCGGTCCTCATGCCCGTCGGGCAGCGGCAGCTTCGCCCCCGGAGCGAGCACCGCGTCGGCATAGAACATCTCGGAGAAGGTACTGACCGGCGCGCGCTCGCCCCATGCCGTACCGAGGATCAGCCGGACCTCCTTGCCCTCGCCCGAAAGCATCGGCAGCGCGTCCTTCGGCTGGTGCTCGAAGCTCGCGGCCTTGTCCTCCTCGTCCTCTGGAAGCGCCACCCAGGTCTGGATGCCGAATATCGAATGCGGATGCCGCCGGGTCTCGGCGCTGGTGCGCTCGGAATGGGTGACGCCGTTCCCGGCGACCATCCAGTTGACCGCGCCGGGGCGGATCATCTGGTTGGTGCCCAGGCTGTCGCGGTGCTGGAACTCGCCCCGGTAGAGATAGGTCACCGTGGCGAGGCCGATATGCGGATGCGGGCGGACATCGATGCCGCCTTCGTCGATGAACTCGGCCGGACCCATCTGGTCGAAGAAGATGAAGGGGCCGACCATCTGGCGCTTTGGCGCGGGAAGCGCGCGGCGCACCTCGAACCCGCCGAGATCGCGGGCGCGCGGAACGATCAGCGTCTCGATGTCGTCAAGGCCGCCGGCCTCGGGGCACTTCGGCTCGATATCGGGCATCCAGCTCATCGCGCGTCTCCTAGCGGCTCAGGACGTCGTGCCATTCGGGATGGCGCCGGAACTGTGCAGCCGCGAACGGGCAGAGCGGCAGTATCTTGCGCCCCTCGGCGCGGGCATCCTCGACCGCCCGAGTGACGAGCTTCACGCCGACCGACTTGCCGCGGAAGGCATCCGGCACCTCGGTATGGTCGATGATGATGAGCGCCTCGCCGGCGCGCGAGAAAGTCATCTCGGCCACGTCGGCGCCCAGCCGGACGACATAGCGGCCCTTGGTCTCGCCCTCGTCGCGCTCGATGGTGATCTCGTCCGCCATGTCGGCCCCCGGTTGCTTGCGAAGACCAATCTGTGCCTCGCACCGGCACCGCGCAAGGCGCAGCCAGGAAGGGCGCCTGTGCGCAAGCGCACCGGAGGAACGGCTGCGCCTATTCCTGCGCCTTCAGCCACTCCTCGTATTCGGGCCAGGCGTCCTTGTGGAGCGGGTAGTAGCGCTTGAGCGACTCGCCGGCGAGAAGCTTCTGGCGTGAGAATTCCTCCCACCCGTGGTCCTTGTGCGCCTTCTCGATCATCTCTTCGGCCATCGCGACCGGTACGCAGACCGCGCCGTCGTCGTCGGCCACGATGATGTCGCCGGGGATGACCGTCACCCCGGCGCAGGCGACCGGTACGTTCACCGCGAAGGGCATCAGGTTGGTCTGGGCGTGGTAGTTCGGCGTCACGCCCCTGAGCCAGATCGGAATGTCGAGCTCCTGCACCTTGGCCCAGTCGCGCACGCAGCCGTCGATGACCACGCCGCCGCCCTTCAGGCCCTTGAAGTAGGTCATCATCATGTCGCCGAAGATGCCCGAGGTCATGTCGCCGCGCGCATCGACGACGACCATGTCGCCCGGCTCGACCTGGTAGAGGACATGGCGGTGGAGCTGCTTTTCGACGTCGGCATATTCGCCTTCCTCGAAGAGATCCTCGCGCTTGGGCATCATCTGAAGCGTCACCGCCGCGCCGGCGACGACCTTGCCCTTGTTGTAGCTGACAGGCCCCTGCAGGAACGCGTTGCGGATGCCCATGTGGGCGAGCGTCGCGCTGGCGGTGGCCGCGCCGACGGCACGCACGCGCTCGAGCAGGTCCTTCGACGGTCGGGTGATCTTCGGGATATCCATTCGCCTGCGCTCCTCCTGTCGTGTCCTGCGCCGGACTTCACTCCCATTGGCGCCGCGCCGCAAGGGGGGTGCGGTGCAAATGTGAACTGACGCTCTTGCCATTTGACCAGGCCGGGCGCTTACTCGCGGCAACGAAGGACCGGGAGGAGACATGCCGAAGAGGGAGGAGGCCGCCGCCGCGGCAGTCGAGAACGCCGTCCGGCGGGCGTCGGAGCCGACGAAGCTCAGGATCACCGACATCCGCGTCGCGACGATCCGCGCGCAGGGCATACACCCGATCCTGAGAATCGACACCAACCAGGGCGTCTATGGGCTCGGCGAGGTGCGCGACGGCGCGCACCCCGACACCGCGCTCAGGCTCAAGCCGCTCCTCGTCGGCCAGAACCCCTGCAACGTCGAGTACCTCTTCCGGCGGATCAAGCGCTACGGCATGGAAAGCCGCGAGGCGGGCGGCGTCTGCGCCATCGAGATCGCGCTGATGGATCTTGTCGGCAAGGTCTATGGCGTGCCGTGCTACCAGCTTCTGGGCGGCAAGTTCCGCGACCGGGTCCGGGTCTATGGCGACACGCCGACGCCCAAGGACCCGACGCCCGAGAACTTCCGCAAGGTGGTGCGGTCGCGCCGCGATCTCGGCCTCACCTTCATCAAGTTCGACCTCTCGGCCCGCATGTTCGAGGGCCATCCCGGCGCGCTGATCGGGTCGGACACCAAGTACGAATATCCGCAGTACCGCCAGCATCACACGCCCGGGCGCGGCGCCGGGGCACGCATATCAGAGGCCGGCCTCGACTATGTCCGCGAGGTCTGCGCCGCGGTGCGCGACGAGGTCGGGCCCGAGGTCAGCCTCTGCACCGACCATTTCGGCGAGGGTTTCGTGACCGCCGACGAGGCGATCCGCATCGGCCACGCGGTCGAGCCCTACAACCTCGCCTGGGTCGAGGACGTGCTGCCCTGGACCGATATCGCCGGCCACAAGAAGGTCGCCGACGCGATCCTGACGCCCGTTGCCGCGGGCGAGGACCTCTACCTATTCGAGGGCTTCCGCGAGGCGATCGAGACCCGCGCCTTCGACATCATCCACCCCGACATGCTGTCCTCGGGCGGCCTGACCGAGACCAAGAAGATCGCCGACCATGCCGAACGCTACGGCATTCCGACGGCGCTCCACGCCTGCTGCTCGCCCATCGCCTTCATGGCGAACGTGCATCTGGCGGCCTCGCTCGCCAGCCTGACGGCGCTGGAAAACCACGCGCTCGACATTCCCTGGTACACCGAACTCGTGACCGGGCTCGAACCCGACTACATGTCGAACGACGGCTATGTCGTGGTACCGGAGGCGCCGGGCCTCGGCGTTGACATCGTCGAGGACGCGGTGCGCGCGCACCTGATCGAATGGTCTGACTATTTCGCCCCGACCGAGGAATGGAACGCCGAGCGCACAGGATTCCTCGGCCACCTGGTCTACTGATGTATCTCGGGACGCAGAACCGGGTCACGACCGACGACGAGTTCCGACGCTTCGCCCAGTTGGGCGTGCGTCACGTCTGCGCCGATCCGCCCGGCAATCCGCATGACTGGACTATCGAGGTGCTGGAACGGCATCGCGACCGGCTCGAGGCCTGCGGTCTTGTCCTCGACATGGTGCAGCTTCCGCTCGGCTCGCGCCCGATCGAGGAGTCGCAGTCGCCCGACATCCTGACCGCCGGGCCGGATCGCGACCGGCAGATCGACTCGATCTGCCGGCTCATCGAGCGGCTGGCGCAAGCGGGCATCCCGGCGGCGAAGTACAACCTCAACATCATCGGCATCCCGCGCAGCCCGAACGAGGTGGGCCGCGGCGGCTCGCGCAACGCGTCGTTCCGCTGGGACCTGATGGACAAGGATGCGGCACCCGGCCTGGCGGGCGTCCTTGACGAGGACGAGAACTGGGCGCGCATCGACTATTTCCTCGAACGCGTCGTCCCGGTCGCGGCGGCAAGCAAGGTGCGCCTCGCCTGCCACCCGCATGATCCCTATACGCCGCCCGGCTATCGCGGCATCACCCGCGTCCTGGGCACGGTCGAGGGGCTGAAGAGGTTCGTCCAGATGCGGGAAAGCCCGTGGCACGGGCTGAATTTCTGCGTGGGTTCGGTCGCCGAGATGATGGACGACCCCAAGGCCGAGATGGCGGACGTGATCCGCTGGTTCGGCACGCGCGGCAAGCTCTTCAACATCCACTACCGCAACATCTCGGGCCGCAAGCTCTCGTTCATGGAGGTCTTCCCCGAGGAGGGCGACGTCGACATGGTCGAGGTCATGCGCGTGCTCGCCGAGGTCGGCTACCGCTACATGGTCATGCCCGACCATGTCCCGATGCTCGATGCCGACGCGGACCACGCCGTCGCCTTCGCGTTCGTCTTCGGCTACATCCGCGCGCTTCTGCAGGTGATCGAGGCCGAGCGGCCGGGCTCTGTGAGCCTCTAGTTCTTCACCTGTCACGGTGCGCGACGAAGGAGCAGGAGGGCCGAGCGTCGGCCCACCGTCCAGGCGGATTGGCCGTCGGCCGTGCTCCCGTCGTGGCGCCCCCCTACCCTTTCACCCCGCCGACCGTCAGACCCTCGGTCAGGTAGCGCTGCGCGTAGATGTAGAGCACCGCAACCGGGATCGCCGTCAGCAGCGACGCCGCCATCAGCTTGCCCCAGGGCAGGATGTCCCCGACCACCAGCGACTGCAGGCCGATCGGCAGCGTCCTGAGCGACTCGGACGTGATGAAGACGAATGCGAAGAGGAACTCGTTCCAGGCCGTCGTGAAGGCGAAGAGCGTCACCGACAGGATCGCCGGCGCCGCGAGCGGAATGGTGATCTTCCAGAACGTCTGGAGCCGCGTCGCGCCGTCGATCATCGCCGCCTCCTCCAGCTCGATCGGGATCGAGCGGAAATAGCCCAGAAGCACCCAGGTGGCGAAGGGCAGAAGGAACGTCGGGTAGGTCGCGATCAGCGCCGCGTATGTGTTGATCAGGCCGATCTTCGCCAGGATCTCGTACAGCGGGATGAAGAGAAGCGTGCCGGGCAGAAGATAGGTGATCAGAAGGCACGTCGTCAGAAGGCCCGCGCCACGGAACCTGAGCCGCGACAGCGCGTAGGCGGCAAGCGCGGCAAATCCGACCGAGACGAGGGTCGAGACACCGGCCACAAGGACCGAGTTCCAGAGCCAGGTGGTGAAGGGCGTGCCCAGGATCAGGTCGCGGTACTGGTCCAGGGTGAAGGGCTCGGGCCAGAAGATGTTCCGACGCTCCGAGATCTGCGGCGTCGACTTCAGCGACGTGATGATGACCCAGTAGAACGGGAAGAGCACGAAGCCCATGAAGGGCAGCAGGATCAGAAGCCGCCCGATCAGGCTGGCCCGGCGCTGGCCCTGCCGGCTGAGCATCGGCCTGTGCGCGGGGCGCCCGCGCGCAATCCGGAAGCGCCGCACGACTGCGTCGAAAAGCTTCACCACGGCGTCGAGCGGCCAGAAGCAGAGATCGAGGAACGCCGACCACCAGCGCCCGAGAATGCGCCAGAAACGGTCGCCGACGGTCACGCGTTCGGTCTTCGTGACCTTCTTGTCGTCCTGCCGCATGAACTTGGCCAGCATCCAGATGATGATGGCCATCAAGGGCGCGACCGAGAAGGCGATGGCGGTGCCCGGCCCGTATTGAAGCGACCCGATCGCCTTTTCATAGGCGAGGATCGAGTAGAGCTTGGTGGCGCCCGAGGGACCGCCCTGCGTCATCAGGAACGGCAGGCCGAACTGGTTGAAGGTCGAGATGAAGGACAGAAGCAGCGTCACGATGATGACGTAGCGCATCGAGGGCAGCGTCACGTTGCGGAAGCGCTGGATCGCCGAGGCGCCGTCGATTTCCGCCGCCTCGAGCTGCTCGCGGTCGACTGCCTTGAGACCGGCGAGCAGGAGCAGCACGTAGAACGGGATGCCCTTCCAGATGTTCACCACGATGATCGAGGACATCGCCAGGTTCGGGTCCGAAAGCCAGCCCTTGGGTTCGCTGATGATACCCGCGCCGAGGAGCATCGGGTTCAGCGCCCCGAAGAGCGGATCGTAGATGCTCTTCCAGGTCAGCGCGGTGACGATCTCGGGAACGATCCAGGGAAGCAGCATCAGCCCCGACAGGAGATTCCGGTAGGGCAGCTTGCTGTTCAGAATGAGCGCGATGGTCATCCCCGTGATGAATTTCATCAGGAGCGACCAGAAGGTGAAGGTCAGCGTGTTGCCGATGGCAAGGTGATAGTCGCTGTTCGACCAGAGCCGCGTGTAGTTGCGAAAGCCGACCCAGACGGTGTCACCGGTGACGAAGCTCAGCGCGGTGCCCGAAAGGCGGATCGCCTCGATGAACGGCCAGAGGATGAGGCCGGCCATGATGATGATCATCGGCAGGACGAAGGGATAGGCGACCTTCCAGTCGCGCCCCAGGACCGCCTTCGCGCGCTTGCTTCCGGTGCCGCGCATCGGGCGCGTCTGCACAATCTCGTCAGTGCTGCTGACCATCTTCGTCATCCTGCATCATAGCATCTTATTGCCCGCGGATCACCCGCGGGAGATGGCGGCCCCCCGAAGGGAGCCGCCGGTGTCCGGATCACTGATCCTGCGGAATGCCGCCTTCCTCGAAGATCTCGACGATCTTGTTGTGGGCGTCGAGCACGGCGTCCTCGGCCGACATGCGGCCGGCGATGACGTTGCCCATCGCCTGTTCGAGGATGCCCTGCGGACGGATCGCGTCGATCGCCGGGTTCGGATTGGCCGGCCACGACGGGCCGATGAACGGCACCGGCACCGAGACCTGGTCCTTGATGATCGCGAAGTTCGGGTCGGCCGCGATCAGTTCCGGCGTCCAGAGGTTCTCGAAGGCCGGCATGAAGAGACCGCCCGCGACCGAGGACATCTGGTTGAAGTTCTCCGGCGCCAGGAGCTCGAGCGCGAGCTGCTTGGCCAGATCGAGGTTCGGCGCACCCTTGAAGATGGTGAGCCAGCCGCCCGTCTGCCCGCCGTCGCGGCTGTCGCCGTTGTTGGCATCGGGCTGACGCAGAAGCACCGTGTTCGGGAACACCGGGTTGTTGTCGCGCTTGGCGGCCGCGTAGACCGAGAACGCGTTGTGGGTGTAACCGATCTTGCCGGCGAGGTAGGCCTCGTTGTTGGAGATGTCACCCCAGCTCTCGACGCCGGGCGGCAGCATCGGTGCGTACTTGCCGTTCCGGTCGTAGGTTTCACCCACCCACTTGAACGCCGCCACCGTCTCGGGCGAGTTGAAGGTGACCTTCATGCCGCTCTCGTCGGTGAAGTGGCCGCCGAACGCGTTCAGGATTCCGGTCGCCACGCCCCAGCCGTCGCCCGACTGGTTGACGGTGAGACCCCAGCCCCAGAACTCGTTGTCCGGGTCCGAGATCGCCAGCGCCGCATCGCGTCGCGCATCCCAGGTGGTCAGCGTGGCCGGGTCGATGCCCTTCTCCTTCAGCTTGTCGCCGCGGAAGAAGGTACCGGTGGTGTTGGCGATGAAGGGGATCGAGTACCACTTGCCGTCGATCTTGCCCATCGCTTCGGCGTTGATCCCGGTCATCACGGTGCCGTACTTGGCGATAGCCTCTTCGACCAGATCGGTGACGTCCTCGGCGATGTCGAGAAGCTTCATCTGGGAGATCGAGACGTTCGACGTGTAGGCAAGGTCCGGCGGGTTGCCCGCCGCCACGGCGGCCTGCATCTTGCCCAGGAATTCGCCGAATGCCTCGGCGTTCGTCGTCGAGATGTCGAGCGAGACACCGTTCGCATCCGCGAATTCCTGCGTGATGTTGCGGAACGCGTTCTGCGCCTCTTCGAAATACTCGGTCCGGTGAATGACCGTCAGCTTGCCGGCCGCGCCCTGCGGCAGTTGGGCTTCCTGCGCGAACGCGCTCAGGCCCGTGCCCGACGCGACCGCTCCGGCGCCGACGGCAGAGGCCGTCTGAAGAAGGTGCCGGCGGGTAATCTTGTTACTCATTGGTAGTTCCTCCCGGTTTCAGGTTCTGCTTGGGTTGGGGTTGCTCGACGCCTGTTGGCGTTCTGGCGAGCGAGCCGCAGCAGGCCCTCCTCCTCAGACCCGACGCCTTGTGCAAGGCGTGCTGCGGCAAGATTGGGACACCGGCCCATCCGGCCGGCCCCGATATTCGTCTGGACAAGCGGTGGCGCCATCACGCGAACCACTCCGTTCCCGGATACTGGTGCGCCTTCGCCACTTCCTCATCCAGCGTCACGCCGATTCCCGGCGTGTCGTCGATCTGGATGAACCCGTCTTTGATGATGTCGCGCTTCTCGGCGATGATGGTCGACCAGTAGTCGCGCGTCGTCCAGTGGAACTCGAGCACCAGGAAGTTCGGGATCGTCGCGCAGACCTGGGCCGAGGCCATCGTGCCGATCGGCGAGGACACGTTGTGCGGCGCGAAGGGCATCGAGTAGATCTCGGCCATGTTCGCGATCTTGCGGCACTCGCTGAGGCCGCCGCATTTCGGGATGTCCGGCATGATGATGTCGACCGCGTGCTTCTCGATCCACTCGCGGAAGCCCGAGCGCAGGTAGAGGTTCTCGCCCGCGCAGATCGGCGTCGAGGTTGCCGCCGTGATCTCGCGCATCGTGTCGACATTCTCGGGCGGGATCGGCTCTTCGAGCCACATCAGCTTGAGATGTTCCAGATCGCGCGCAAGCCGGATCGCGGAATGCTTGTCGAGCCGCGTGTGCAGGTCGCACGCCACCTCGACCTCGGGTCCCGCCGCCTCGACAACCATCTCGGCGAGCTTGACCATGCGGTCGTGCTCCCACCGGTTCGGCGTCATGTTGAACGGGTCCTTGACGTAATGCTCGGTCTCGCCGCCGATATGGCCGTAGGCGAAGATGTCGAGGTCGATCTTCAGCGCCGTGAAGCCGCGCTCCAAGACGCCGTCGACAACACGCTTGGTCTCGGCCATGTCGAGACCGGGCGAGACTTCGCAGTCGGCATAGACGCGGATCTTGTCGCGGAACTTGCCGCCCATCAGCTCGTAGACCGGCACGCCCAGCGCCTTGCCCTTGAGATCCCAGAGCGCGATCTCGATGCCGGTCAGCGCGGTGATCAGCGCGCCGGCAAAGCCGCCCTGGAAGACGTGACCGCGGCGGGTCTGCTCGAAGAGCGCGTCGATGGCGAAGGGATCGCGGCCGACCAGCATCGGCTCGAGATACTTGATGAGCGCGATCGCCTCGTACTCTCCATGCACGCACTCGCCGATGCCGGTGATCCCGGCGTCGGTCTCGACCTTCACCCAAAGATGCATGCAGTTGCCACGGGTGGCCGCCGTCTTGACCGAGGTGATCTTCATGTCAGGGCGTCCGCCTTGACCCCGGTTTCCGCGA
>JBNLCA010000036.1:0-3845 GCA_050303575.1 Paracoccaceae bacterium | reverse complement strand
GCCGAATGGCCGATGCTGGCGGCAGGGCCGGACGGGACGGCGTTCCTCAGGCCCGAGGTGACCAGGCTGATCCGCGCCGCCTACGACCCGGTACTGCCGGCGGCGACCTCCGACCCGAGCCACGCGATGCGTCTCGCGGCGCGGCTGGCGGCTTGAGGGTGGCACCTCGTATCTCTGAGCGGACAACGGGAGGTCACTGGCGGAGACTTGCCATGTAAGCCTCTTGGAATGGCCAGAGTATCTCGTCGGCGCCCACGTCCGGGTCCTATCGCAGCGTCTCGATACGCTCACTTGCGGCGCGGTTGGGAAGGTTTGTCCGGATGCAGTACTGAACTTCGATCTGACCGAATGGCAATTCGTTGAGGGCGATGGCGACGAACTCGCCGCTCTTCAGGTCCCAGGGGCACGTACTAGGAAACGCGGTGCACGAGCCTGGACCGACAATCGGACGCAGAAGGTAGATCTCGACAGTGGGAAACCAAGCGCTGATGGAACGAAAGCGGTCGATGTCATCGTCCATCATGGATATGTGCAGCCGCAGGCGGGCCGTTGCTTCGGAGAACTCGAGCAGGTTCATCTGGGCAGCGGACAGTCGCCGACCTTCCGCTTGCCAGCCCAGAAGCCGCTTCTCGTAGCTTCCAAGTTCGTCGTCTGGACCCCACCGGCGGCGCGTGATGCCATCAACATGGCCTATGAGGAGGTAGTCCGTATTCCTCAGCAGCTCGCGCAATTGCCTGTCAGATTCTCCAGGTGTCAGGGCGACCGAACAGGCGTGGGTAGCCTGTCCGTTGACGGTCGCTACAAACAGAAGTGCTGCAAGTGTGCGGATTGGCGGCATGACTGCTCCTCCCGAAAAGGAGGGTCTCAGATGTTGCACAGCACGCGCAAGAGGTCCTGACTGGTCACCCTTCGCGCAGGATCGGGAACACCCGCCGCAGCGCCGGCGAGCGGAGCCAGAGGCCGGCCCACATGAAGAGCCCGAGGTAGAGGCTGAAGAGGACGTGGCTGAAGAGCGGGCTGTCGGCGCGGATCTGGGTTGCCATCGCGCCGCCGAGGAGGCCCATGAAGAGGACGGCGCCGAGGACGCTGGTTCGGGGGACCAGGTAGAGGATCGTGCAGGCAAGCTCGATCAGGCCGATCATCAGGACGTAGCCGTCCGGCCAGCCGAGGTCGCGCATCGTCTGGTTGGCGACCTCCATGCCCATCAGTTTGGGCGCGACCGAGGCGCCAAGCATGAAGAGGACGAAGAGGCCCGAGAGGGCGCGGCCCAGCCAGACCATCGTCACGCCTTGGCTCTTGCGTAGGCGACGAGCGCGTTGGCGTGGCCGTGGCCCAGCCCGTGTTCGGACTTGAGCCAGGCGACGGTCTCCATGTGCTTTTCCTCGGGCCGCGCGGCAATGAGGCCGAGCCAGTGGGCGACGGGCTGGCCGTAGGTCTTCTCGATCGACGGGAAGTAGGAGGCCGGGCCCTTCACGGACGGTTTCGATCTGGGATCTGCTGGCATGGGCCCTCGCGTGTTTGGTTAGCCATATTGCTAACTTTAGGCGCTGTCAACGCTTGCCGCGGGGCCGGGCGGCCGGTAGACCGAGGCGATGGACAGGGCGCCCCACCGGCTCGGCTTGCGGGTCTACTACGAGGACACCGACCTCGCAGGGATCGTCTATTACGCCAACTATCTGAAATTCATCGAACGGGCGCGGACCGAGTGGGTCCGTTCGCTGGGCATCGACCAGCGCAGGCTCAAGGCCGAGGAGGGGATCGTCTTCGCGGTCCGGCGGGTCGAGGCGGACTTCCTCTCGCCCGCCCGGTTCGACGACCAGCTGACCGTCGAGACGGTGCCGATGGACGCCACCCCGGCGCGGATCGTCCTGATGCAGCAGGTCCTGCGCGGCGGGGCGCTTCTCTTCCAGGCCGAGGTCACGCTGGTGGCCCTTTCGGAGTCCGGCAAACCGGCCCGTCTTCCGGCGGATGTTCGCCGCCTTGCGGCAAAAGGTGCCGGCTGACGCAGTTGTGTTGGCTTTTCCACTGGAAAACACGTAGAATCACCCGCAATGAGAGCCGCCCCACGCGGCCCGACGAGAGCAGGAAGCAGGAACGGACCCTATGCCGGAGATTGATTTCTCTTTGCTCGCGCTATTCTTGCGCGCCACTTTGACTGTGAAAATCGTGATGGTGATGCTGCTCCTGGCCTCGTTCTGGAGCTGGGCGATCATCATCCAGAAATTCATCAACTACCGCCGCGCACGGTCGGAAAGCGCCATGTTCGATCGCGCCTTCTGGTCGGGCGAGCCGCTCGACGAGCTTTTCGAGCAGATCGGCGACACGCCGCGCGGGGCGTCCGAGCGGATCTTCGCGTCCGGCATGCTGGAATGGCGGCGCAGCCACCGGCAGGACGGCGGTCTGATCGCCGGCGCGCAGAGCCGGATCGACCGGTCGATGGATGTCGCCATCGCCAAGGAGGCCGAGTACCTGAACGGCGGGCTGGCATTCCTGGCCTCGGTCGCCTCGACGGCGACCTTCATCGGCCTTTTCGGCACGGTCTGGGGCATCAAGCACTCGTTCGAGCAGATCGCGATCAGCCAGAACACCTCGCTTGCCGTCGTGGCGCCGGGCATCGCCGAGGCGCTTCTGGCGACCGGCATGGGCCTGATCGCGGCGATCCCGGCGGCGATCTTCTACAACAAGCTTTCCTCCGACAGCGACCGTCTGGTCGGCGGCTACGAGGCCTTCGCCGACGAGTTCGCCACGATCCTGTCGCGCCAGCTGGATTCCTGAGATGGGAGCGTCGGTCGCCGCATCCGGGGGAGAGGGCACGCGCCGCGGACGGCGCCGGGCGCACCGCGCGCGCGCCATGTCCGAGATCAACATCACGCCGATGGTCGACGTGATGCTGGTCTTGCTGATCATCTTCATGGTCGCCGCGCCACTTCTGTCGGTCGGCATCCCGGTCGACCTGCCGAAGACCGACGCGCCGCCGCTCGAGGCGCCGCCCGAGCCGCCGCTGGTCGTCACCCTGACCGGAGACGGCGAGATCGCCATCATGGAGACCAAGGTCGAACCGGCGGAGTTCCTGCCCAAGCTCGAGGCCATCGCGGCCGAGCGCAGCGACAAGAAGGTCTTCCTGCGCGCCGACGGATCGGTTCCCTATGAGGAGCTTGCCCGGATCATGGGGCAGCTTTCCGCGGCCGGATATACCGAGCTGGGATTGGTTACCGATATCGCGACGCCAAGTTCCGGCGGTGCGGCCGCGTCTGACGGCTGAGACCGGGGACGGTGATGGAAACAGGGCAGATCGTATCGGGGGCAGGGCACGTGGCGCTGATCGGCTGGATGCTGATCGGCGGCTGGCTGTCGCCACCCGAGGAACTGCCGCCGGTGATGGCCGTATCGACCATCACGTCGAGCGAGCTCGCCCAGCTGCAGGAGGCCGCCGCGCCGAAGCCGACCGACGAGCCGGTGACCGAGGAAGCACCGCCCGAGGTGGTCGAGGTCGTCGAGCCGCCGCCGGTCGAACCGCCGCCCGAGCCGGTCGAGGCCCCGCCGCCCACTCCGGACGAGCCGACACCGGCAGAGACGCCCGCCGAGGAGCCGCCCTCGATCGACGCGGCACCGCCGGTATTGCCTGATGTCGGCTCGCAGGTGGTCCAGAACGAGGTGGCGAACCCGACCGTGCAGGACGTGCCGAACGTGTCGGATACCGAGGTGGCGGAGACGGACAACACCAATCCCAGCGCCGAGCCGGTGACTGCGACCGCGCCGGCCGAGCCGGACCCGACGTCGGTTCCCCTTCCCGAGACCGACGCCGCCGCACCCGAGCCATCGACGACCAACATCGTGACCGAGGG
>JBNLCA010000035.1:0-6655 GCA_050303575.1 Paracoccaceae bacterium | reverse complement strand
CGGCTCGTTCTTGGCAAACGCGTTCACGCCACCGATGGCGGACGGGCGCATCTATGGCTGGCACCTCCTTTAGCAGAAGCTTTTCTGCTTCGGGCAAGGCGACCGCGCGTTTGCGCCGGTCGCCGAGGTCGAGGACGACCGCGACTTTGCCTTCGATCCGGGTGACGACGGGCTCTCTGCCCGTCACCACCTCGTCGGCTTTGTGAGTTTCGCGGTCGCGTGACCCGCAGGGCAGGTCAGCCCTTGGCCAAAAGGTCGCGGATTTCGGTCAGCAGCTGTTCCTGCGTCGGCGCTGCCGGGGCGCCGGGGACCGGCTCCTCGGGTGTCGAGGCCGCGTCCTTGATCCGGTTCACGGCCTTGACCAGCAGGAACACCACGAAGGCGATGATGAAGAAGTTGATCACCGCCGTGATGAAGGCGCCGTAGGCGAAGACCGCGGCGCCGCTCTCGCGTGCCGTCTCGAGGCCGGCGTTCTCGGGGACGTTGCCCGACAGCACGGCGTAGAGGTTGGTGAAGTCTGCCCCGCCGAGGATGAGCCCGATGATCGGGTTGATGAGGTCGCTCACCAGCGAGTTGACGATCGCGGTGAAGGCCGCGCCGATGATGATGCCGACCGCCAGGTCCATCACGTTGCCCTTGGCGATGAAGTCCTTGAATTCCTTGATCATGTTCTTAGCCCCCGTTTTTTCACACAGGCGCCCACCTTGTGGGGTTCGCGCGCCTGGACACAGTATCTAGCATGTTCGCGCACAGAAACAGCCGAAAATCGACTGGTGAGTCCGAACCGTCCGGTTTAGACATAGCGCCCCCAACCCGCAGGAGCCGCCATGACCCGCCTTGCCGATTTCCCGATCACCAACCGCTGGCCCGCCGAGAATCCGGACGCGATCCAGCTGTATTCGCTGCCCACGCCAAACGGCCAGAAGGTCTCGATCATGCTCGAGGAGACGGGCCTTGCCTACGAGCCGCACCTGGTGAATTTCGCCACCGACGACCAGATGACGCCCGAGTTCCTGTCGCTCAACCCGAACAACAAGATCCCTGCGATCATCGATCCGAACGGGCCTGACGGTGCGCCCCTTCCGCTTTTCGAGTCGGGAGCGATCCTGATCTACCTCGCCGAGAAATCCGGCCAGCTGCTGGGCACCGGCGCGACGCGGTGGGAAGTGATCCAGTGGGTCATGTTCCAGATGGGCGGCCTTGGCCCGATGTTCGGGCAGGTCGGCTTCTTTCACCATTTCGCCGGCAAGGAGATCGAGGATCCCCGCCCGCGCACCCGCTACTACAACGAGGCGAAGCGCCTGCTCGGCGTCCTCGACAAGGCGCTCGAGGGCAAGGACTGGATCGCCGGCGACTATTCGATCGCCGACATCGCGATCTGCCCCTGGCTTCGCACGCTGAGGGACTTCTACAAGGCCGGCGACGAGACCGGCTGGGCCGATCTGAAGAACGTTCCCGCCTATCTCGACCGCTTCCTGGCACGGCCGGCGGTCCAGCGCGGCCTCAACATCCCGAAACGGCCGGCCTAGAAGCACCCGTGCTTCACATACTTCGGGGGGGGCGGGCGCGTCGCCATTGTCGCTCGGACCAATAGCGCTCCAATTGCGATCCGACCCGCCGCCAGGCGCCCTATTCCGCCGCGACGCGTACCGGAGCGATCTCGGCCAGCGGCCCGAAGTTGAACCACTCCTTAAGCCGCCGCACCATTGCGCGCGGACCCTCGGCGACCAGCCGGCCGGACTGCAGCGCCGCGGCCACCGTGACGTCGCCGCGGTAGAGGTGCGTCAGGTCGCGCAGGGTGGCCGAGAGGTAGAGGTCGATCCCGAAGCCCGGATCGCTGACGCACATCTCGGCCGCGCCGGCCTCGTTGACGAACCACCAGTGCGCCTTGTGCCCGGGCTGATCGGTGAAGATGAGCTCGACCACCGTGCGCTTCGGCCCGAACGCGCTGCCGTCGATGCAATGGTCGAGCCCCCAGATCAGAAGGCCGAGGTCCAGCTCGCTCTCCTTGAGGTCGCGCCGGGTCCAGCGCTGGCCCCAGGCGCCGAGCGCGCCCAGAAGCGGCACGAACTCGCGCCCCGGCTCGGTCAGGTGATAGGTCCAGTACTGCGCCCCCTCGGGTCGCCGCCGCTCGATCACGCCCTCGGCCTCGAGCTGCCTGAGCCGCGTCGTCAGCAGCGTCGCCGACATCAGCGGCACGCCGCGATGGATGTCGGCGAAGCGGTCCGCCCCTGCGGCAAGGCTGCGGATGACAAGCGCCGTCCAGCGCTCGCAGAAAAGCTCGGCCGCCTTGGCGATCGGGCAGAACTGTCCATAGCTTTTCATCTGCGAACCTCCTTGGCCGATGCTGGTCCGTAGGGGCCGGCAAGAATACTCCAGAATCTGCACTATCGCCAAACCGCGGCCGCACCGACCCTCCGCCCACGAACGGAGGACCAGATGATCCAGGACCACAACAAGCAATCCGCCTTCGCCTGGGGCCATGCCGGGGCGAGCTACGATTTCATCAGCTTCGGCCTTTCGGACGGACTGAGCCACGCCGTTCAGGCGCTCTGGCCGGAGCCGGGAGAGCATATCCTCGACGTTGCCACCGGAACGGGCTGGACCGCGCGGCTGGTCGCGCACCTGGGGGCGCGGGTCACCGGCGTCGACATCGCCGCGCCGCTTCTCGAGGCCGCGCGCGGGTTCGGCCGCCTCCACGACCGGCTCGACTTCACCGAAGCCGACGCCGAGGCGCTGCCGTTCGGGGATGCCTCGTTCGACGGCGTGGTCTCGACATACGGCGTCATCTTCGCCGGCCGGCCCGAGGCCGCCGCGGCGGAACTTGCCCGCGTCACCCGGCCCGGCGGCCGCATGGTGCTGATGACCTGGGCCGACGATCCGGGCGGCTACATCCCCGAATTCTTCGCCCTCGTCCGCAGCTACGCCGACGGCCCGCCGCCGCCCGGCGACGCGTTCGCCTGGGGCCGGCCCGACTGGCTTCACGAGACATTCGGCGATGGGTTCGACCTGGCGGTCGACGAACACCAAACCACGCTGTTCGCCCCCGATGCCGAGGTCCTGTGGCACAAGTACCGTAAGGGATTCGGCCCGATGGACCTGACGGCGAGCGCGCTTTCGCCCGAGCGGCTTGACGAATTCCGGCGCGATTTCAAGGCGCTGCACGAGCCATACGACACCGGCAACGGCCTGAGGATCGGGCGCAAGGCGCTGATGGTGCGGGGGAGGCGGCGGGCCTGACGGGCCGGCTTGCGCCCCGGCGCAAGGGGCGGCAGCCTCGTCCCGGACAACACAGGGAGTTCATGCAGCCGCTTGCCGACGATGAATGGGAGGCCTGGACGCCGGACGATCTTGCCGTGCGGTTCGCCGACCTTGCGGTACCCTGGTACGTCACCGGCGGCTGGGCGCTCGACCTCTGGCACGGTCGGCTGACCCGGCCGCACGGTGATCTGGAATTTGCGACGCTGCCCGAAGGGATCGGGGACTGCCGCGCGCGCCTTGGGGACCTCGACCATTTTGTCGCGCGCGACGGCACGCTGACGCACCTGCCTCACGGCGCCCGGCCGCCGGACGACCTGACGCAGATCTGGATGGCCGACATGAGAGCCCGGCGCTGGCGCGTCGACATGATGGTCGAACGCGGAACGGAGGGGACCTGGAGATACAAGCGCGACCCGACCTTCTGTCTTCCCCGCGCCGATTCCGTCCGCCGCACACCGTCCGGATTGCCCTACCTCGCCCCGGCGCTGGTCCTTCTCTTCAAGGCCCGGCATCGCCGCGACAAGGACGAACGGGATTTCGAGACCGCCCTTCCCCGCCTTGCGGAGGCCGAACGAACGGCGCTCAGCCGATGGCTCGGCCGGTTTCATCCCGGACATGGCTGGATCCGGCGCCTCGAATCATAGGTGGCACGCCCAGCGATCGGGACAAGCGTCCGTTTCCGTCACGGGCAGGCCGTCACCGGCGCCGCGCCCTCGTCCGTTGCTGCCAGCATAGCCTCGCGCCTCGGCACATCGGCGCCCAAAGCCGCCAAGCGCGAACCCGCCCGGTTCTCCACGGTCTGGAACGTCAGGCCATCGCTCGTGAAGAACACGGACTTGCCGAGGCCCTCCACAAACAGCGCGCCTCCGAGGGCTGCCGACGTCGTGACTTCGTTCCATCCCGGGCCGTCGAGCAGAGTTACCGACAAATCGGGGGCCAGGTCGAAATCGCCCAGGACCGAATGCAGCAACACCCGGCCCGCGAAGCGCCGCACGAGGATCGTCTCGCCCAGCGCTTCGTAGGACAACTGCGGCGCCCGCGTTACGCGGCGTCCGTCCCAGACGGCGCGCCCGTGCCATCCTCTTTCAGGGTCACGCCGTACTCCGGCAGCGGAACGAATCCGGCGACCGGTATCACCCCGGGGCGGCTGGTGGCCCCGGGTCGAAAGCCGCTTTCAACCGGATCGCCCGGCACAGGCACCGGTCCCTCCCGCGTCAGCATCCTCGACCGTGGCGGGTTGCGGACATTCCTGTTGCCATCGAGCCGCCGCGCCAGCCAGCTCGGCTCACCCGCATCCTCCCACATCAGGATCCGGCCTCCGGGCAGCGCCGCATGCCCGCGCGAATGAACGACGTAAAGCTCG
Organism: Paracoccaceae bacterium; assembly: GCA_050303575.1. Taxonomy (GTDB): domain Bacteria; phylum Pseudomonadota; class Alphaproteobacteria; order Rhodobacterales; family Rhodobacteraceae; genus JBNLCA01. Next base: position 2,031 of record JBNLCA010000035.1, on the reverse strand, counting down.
CGCGTTGATCCCGAGGTCGCGGTGTCCAGAACCGGCGTTCCCGCGCCGCCGCCCAGCACGAATTTCCCTGCCTCCGGATCGTGGAGATGTGGCCCGTCCAGCGACACCTTCCTGTTCCGCACCGGGACCGAAGTCTCGACAATGCTCCAGCCATCATGCCCGTGCCGCCAGAGCCTGTCCCCGTCGATCGCCAGATGCAGGCCGAGTTCGGGCAGCCAGTGGGGATGGGTCGCATCCCGCGAATGATCGTTGCGTTGCGGCGGCCTCAGGGGATCGGAGCCCGGGTTCAGCCCGCCAAGGTCTGATGACGCGAACCCGCCATGCGACGGGCGGCCTCCGGGCCGCCCTTTCCGTTCGTGGCCGTGACGCCTGTCAGGCGAGGCCGGCCCGGGCGCGGATCTCGGCGATGCGCCGCACCGTCTCGGCGGCTTCGGCGGCCGAGCTTTTCGGCGCCGGGCCGCCCGCGAGATGGGCAAGGAACGCGCGCAGTTCTGCGACAAGCGGCAGGTCGGTCGGGATCGCGATCGCCTCGCGCGTGCCGTCGGCGCGGCCAAGCGTGACGTGATCGGCGTAGCCGTCGGCCAGGTGGGCGGACCCGGCGCTGCCGGTCACGAGGACGGCGCGCAACGGCACCGGATGCCGGGTCGAGACCTCGATCTCGACCGCGGGGCCGCCCGAGCCGGCAAGAATCGCGGTGAGGCAGAGGTCGCCCCCCGCCATCGGCGTGGCCCGCGCATGGTCGAGCGGCGGCAGCGGCCCGAGGATCTCGCGCGCGATCGAGAGGTCATGCGGCAGGAACTGCCAGGCGGCATCGACATCCGGATGCCGGTGGCCCCAGCCCATGCGCCAGCACTTCAGATGGCGCACCTCGCCCAGCACGCCCGAGCGCGCGAGCTCGGCAAGTTTCAGGACGCCGCCGTGATAGCGCCATTTCTCCATGCAGAAGATGCGGTCGCCCGCCTCGGCACACAGGCGTTCTGCCTCGGCCGGATCGGCGGTCAGCGGCTTTTCGACGAAGAGCGGCCGCCCTCGCGGCAGGAGCGCGTCGATGCTCGACGGGTGAAGCGAGGTCGGCGATGCCACGACGTAGCCGTCGGCCTCGGGCAAATCGCGCGGGTCGGCGCAGGTGCCCGACGCGCCGGCGGACGCGGCTGCCGCCCGGGCGGCGGGGTCCGGATCGGCGACAGCGACCTCGGCGCCCTCGGCCAGAAGGTCTCGCAGGATCAGCCGGCCCCAGGTGCCGCAGCCGACAAGGCCGATCCGCATCAGGCCTCGGAGAGTTCGGCCGAGGCGAACCAGTCGGCGCGCAGCGTACCATAGTCGCGCGCCGGCGCCGCATCGCGCGGCAACAGGATCGGCTCGCCGGCCGGCCAGTCGAGACCGAGGCCCGGATCGTCGTAGCGGCAGCCGAGTTCGTCGCCGGTGTCCCACTCGTCCGAAAGCCCGATGATCAGCGACGAGGGCCGGGTGAACCAGAACCCGTGGCAGACGCCCGGCGGTACCACGATGGCAACCGGCTCGTCGGCGGAGACGCGGGTGACGATGCTGATCCGGTCGGCCGGGTTCTCGGGCCTGAGGTCGTGCAGGCCGAGGAGCATCTCGCCTTCGACAAGCTGCATGTAATCCCAGCGGATCATGTGGACATGGACGCCGCGCAGGACGTTCGCCTTGCTGCGCAGGATGTTCCACTGCGGGAAGGCGCCCTTGTCGGTCCAGCTGGCACGGTGGAACTCGTAAAGTTCGCCGCGCACGTCCTTGTGCTGGTGAAGCGGGCGGATCTCAGTGTTGGAGGGAAGGGCAAAGTCAAGCATCTTGGGAAGGATCTCCGGCCAATGAACTCTCGGACAATTTCGCAAAGGTTAACGAATACGGACCCTGACTAGCGCAGGGTCCGCAACGGCGCAATAGCCGGGGCCGAATGGACGGGAAGGGCTTTCACCCGCCGCGGCAGGTCACATCTTCATCGCTGTTTCGGGGGTGATCGTCTTCATCCCCAGCGCTTCGCCCACCGCGGCATAGGTCAGCTTGCCG
>JBNLCA010000034.1:0-3115 GCA_050303575.1 Paracoccaceae bacterium | reverse complement strand
TATATAGGTGCGGCCCGAGTTCGGGCCCGTTGCAGCCCCCGGAGGAAAATATGTCTTGCGTCGTGCCGCGTGTCGCGGCGGTCCTGATCGGCCTCGCCAGCCCCGCGTCCGCGGGCGGTCCGGGCATGGATCTGGACGGCGACGGGCGCTACTCGCTCGAGGAACTGCAAGAGGAATATCCGACGCTCACCGAGGCCGAGTTCGAGACGCTGGACGTCAACCGCGACGGCCTGGTCAGCCCCGAGGAATTCCGCCGGGGCCTAGACCTGCGTCTGCTGCCCCATGCCGGGCAGGGCTGATCCCCGCGCCGCCGACCCGCGAGCCGCCCGCGCTTGAGTGCGGCGGGCATTTGCCGTTCAGTGGAAGGCATGGGCCAGGGCAGGGATATGGGCGCCTTCCCGCCGCGCTTTTTCAGGTCGGACGGCGGGCCGACGCCGGGAGAAAAATCGTGGGGAAGCAAAGGCCTCGCCCGGGGTCATGTTCGGTGAGGGCCGCGGTCAGGCGGCGCTCGTGATACATGACAGAACCAAGGAGAACGTCATGAAGAAGTTCGTTATCGCCATCGTGCTCACCGGCTTTGCGGGGGCTGCCGTCGCGCAGGACGTCGAGGATACCGACGGCAGCGGCACCTACTCGATGGAAGAGCTGATGGTGGCCTACCCGAGCCTGACGGCCGAGGTCTACGCGGTGGTCGATGCCAACGGCGACGGCACCGTCGACGCCGACGAGCTTGCCGCCGCGCAGGCGTCGGGCGTCCTCGCCAACTGACGACACCATCCCCGCGGGAAACCCCCGGCGCGTCCCACGCCGGGGGTTTTCTGTCTGGCCTGTATTTGCCGCTTCCTTTCGAAGCGCTGCGTCCCCTAAGCTCGCCCGACAGCATTTCATGTCGGAGATACTTCGTTGATCAAGCCATTCTGCTTTCTCGCCGCGGCGCTGGCGTTGAATGCCGCTCCGGCCACCGCCGAAATTTCCGAGGCCGAGTCCTTTATCGCCCGGGTGCTACTTGCGACCTTTGTGAACGGCAACGGATCGACCATTGAGGATATGACGGCCTATTACATCGGCACCTTCCGCCAATTCGACATTGACGGCGTTCCGGGCCTTTCGATGGGCGACGTCGAACGAAAGACAAGGGTGGCGCGCGTCGAGGCGCGGGCCGGCCAGATCGTCAGATGGCTCAGAATGGACTATGACGGTGACTTCATCGTTACGGACGCCGAGATGCGCGATGCGCTGCGTGACGAGGCCTCAAGGCCGCTCGTCCAGGCGGGCGTGCAGATCACCCCGACCGACGAGCAGATCGATGCCGTTCTCGACGCGCTGGTGGCCCGGCAGATTGGTGAGGCGGACAAGAATGGTGACCGCGCGCTCTCGCTTGCCGAAATGCGGGACGAGGCGGACCGGATTGTCGCCGAGACGAACCGGGTGCGCAATGATCCGTTCCTGACGGCCGCCATCGCGCTCGATCCGAACGGGGACGGAACCTTAACGCTCGACGAGATCAAGGTGTTCGTCGAGGCCGTGGTCAATTCGGCCGACATCGACGCGAACGGTTTTGTCACCGAACGTGAGCAGCGCACGACGCAGGAGCTTTATGCCAACGGGGAAGACCCGCGCGAGTTGCCGCGCGGACAGGTGCCCGGGCCTGCACCGGCGAACCCCTGACGCGGGCTAGTGCCCGCGGCCGAGCGCGACGACGCCGGTGCGGGCAAGCTCCTGAAGGCCGAGCGGGCGCATGAGGTCGGCGAAGGCGTCGATCTTTTCCGACGTGCCGGTCACTTCGAAGACGAAGCTTTCCAGCGTCGAGTCGACGACGTTGGCCCGGAAGATGTCGGCCAAGCGCAGCGCCTCGACCCGCTTCTCGCCCTGTCCCGCCACCTTGAAGAGCGCAAGCTCGCGCTGGACGGCCGGTCCCTCGACGGTGAGGTCATGGACCTCGTGCACCGGGACGAGGCGGCCGAGCTGCGCCTTGATCTGCTCGATCACCTGCGGCGTGCCGGTGGTGACGACGGTGATGCGGCTGCGGTGGCCGGTATGGTCGATCTCGGCAACCGTCAGGCTTTCGATGTTGTAGCCGCGTCCCGAGAAGAGGCCGATCACCCGCGCCAGTACGCCCGCCTCGTTGTCGACCACCACCGCCAGCGTGTGGGTTTCGACGACGTCGGAAAAGTTCGAGCGGAGCTCGTAGGCGGAATGCGAGGTGGTGCCCTTCTTGATCTGCAGTGCGGCCATGGTCTTTCTCCGGAAAAGCGCCCCCCTGCTTACACAGGGAGGCGGCTTGCTTCCATATCAATCTGCCCGCGGGGCAGGGCGGTCAGGCCGATTTTTCCTGGCTCAGTCCCTTCCAGATCGCCCAGCACATCAGCAGAAGGACCAGCGTGAAGGGCAGGCCGGTCGAGATGACCATGGCCTGCAGGGCCGCAAGCCCGCCGCCGAGAAGAAGCACGATCGCCACCGCGCCCTCGAAGACGCACCAGAAGACCCGCTGCGGCACCGGCGCATCGACCTTGCCGCCCGCCGTGATCGTGTCGATGACGAGCGAGCCGGAGTCCGACGAGGTCACGAAGAAGACGATCACGAGGACGATCCCGATCGTCGAGGTGATCGCCGCCAAGGGCAGCGACTCGAGCATCGCGAAGAGCGAGATGGGCGGGTTGTAGCTGTCGATCACCTCGGCCTTCACCGCGCTGGTCATCGGGTCGGCCAGGACCTGCTCGATCGCCGCGCCGCCGAAGGTGGCCATCCAGAGGATGCAGACGAGCGACGGGATGATCAGCACGCAGGTGATGAACTCGCGCACCGTGCGGCCGCGGCTGACGCGGGCGATGAACATGCCGACGAAAGGCGACCAGCTGATCCACCAGGCCCAGTAGAAGGCGGTCCATCCCTGCATGTAGCCGGTATCCTCGCGCCCGATCGGGTTCGAGAGCGGCACCAGCTCGCGGAAGTAGGCGACCATGCCGGTCCCGAGCTCACCCAGGATGCCGAGGGGACCCGCGGCGATGAAGACGAAGAAGAGGAGCAGCGCCGCGATGATCATGTTGACCTCGGAGAGGAGCTTCACCCCGCCGTCGAGTCCGCGCAGGACCGAGATGAGCGCGATCGCCGTGAT
>JBNLCA010000033.1:0-1732 GCA_050303575.1 Paracoccaceae bacterium | reverse complement strand
GGCCGCACCCTTTCGTCCGCCTCGACACGGGACAGTGACAAAAGATCCGAGACCAACCGGTTCATCCGGCCCGCTTCGCGCTCCATGATGTCGAGGAACCGCTCCCGCGCCGCCGCGTCGTCCTTTGCCGCGCCCCGGAGCGTCTCGATGAAACCGATCAGAGCGGTTAGCGGCGTCTTCAACTCGTGGCTGACATTGGCGACGAAATCACGCCGCATCTGGCTTGCCGCCTCGAACTCGGTCCGGTCCTCGAAACTGACCAGCACGATGCGCTCGCCGGCGGCCACCGGCACCGCGCGGACCCGCCAGACACGCTCGTGGCCCTGTGTGTCCGTGGTCAGATGACGCGCCTCGACGGCGCTGCCGGTCTTGAAGGCGGTCTCGACGCTGTCGATCAGCGCCGGAGCGCGCAGGACGGTCATGTGATGCCGCCCCTCGGCCCCCGGCCCGAGCAGAGTCTCGGCCGCCGGGTTCACCGCGCCGATCCGCTGGGCGGCGTCGATGACAACCACCGGAAGCGGCAGGCCCGCGATCAGGGCGCGGATCAGGTCAGGATCCATGCGGCCTTTCCTATCTGGCAGGTTGCAAATGAACCGCCCATCCCTACAGTGGACGAAAGGTTGCGATTACACGTCAAAGTAGAAGCAGGGACAACGGCGCCGCTGAACGGGGCGGGCGCCGTGGCCGAAGGGGCCAGTTCATGAAGATCGAGACGCACAGCGGGCGAGAGCCGGCCTTTCCAGCGTCCGAAGCGCGGATCTTGTTCGTCACCATCCTGCCGGCCGAGGTTGCCAGGACGGTCCTTTCGCGATTCGGCGACGATATCCGCGTGGTCGACTACGATCAGGTCACGGCCGAGCTTCTGGAGAGCTTCAAACCTCATTTCGTTGTTTCCACGATATTGACACCGCGTTTCGATATCATTGATTTGGCACAACTTCTCACCCGCCTGAAGTTCACCGGCGCATACCGCGTGCTGACCGACGAGGCGCTGCCGAACCCCGGCGTGGTGCTGCGCGAGGTGCGCAGCCACTGCCCCAAGCTCGACGTGGATCTGCTCAGCCTCGACATGCTGCGCCGCTAGGCCGCAGCCGCGGCGGCGCGGGTCATCTCGTCGATCAGGACGTCGACCGGCTCGACCCCGACGGACACGCGGAAGAAACCCTCGGAAATGCCGATGGCCGTACGCGCCTCGGGCGTCAGCGCCCGGTGACTGGACGAGGCCGGGTGGCTGAGCGTGGTGCCGATATCGCCCAGCGTGGGTGCGAAGGCGATCTCGGGGCAGGCCTTAGTGAAGGCATTCGCCGCCGCCCGGCCGCCCTCGAGCTCGAAGCTCAGCATGTTGCCGCTGCGCTCGCCCAGAAGCCGGGCGGCGCGGTTGTGGTCGGGATGGTCGGAACGGCCGGGATAGATCACCCGCCTCACCCCCTTCGCGCCGGCGAGCGCATCGGCGAGCGCCCGGGCGTTCTCCTCGGCCCGGTCGTAGCGCAGCTCGAACGAATAAAGCCCGCGCTCGGCCAGCCAGCAGTCGAAGGGCGACGGCGTCAAGCCCAGCGTGACGGCGGTGTCGTAGACCGCCTTGCGGTGCACTGGCTCGCGGCAGGCGACGTAACCCAGCGTCACGTCCGAATGGCCGGCGAGGAGCTTGGTCACCGAATGGATCACCACGTCGGCGCCGTGCTCGAACGGCCGGAGGGCGCGCGGCGTGGTGAAGGTGTTGTCGACGACAAGG
>JBNLCA010000032.1:0-9301 GCA_050303575.1 Paracoccaceae bacterium | reverse complement strand
CCGGCGCGCAAGGCGGCCACCAGCCGGTCACCCAGGTGGCCGGCCGCGTTCGCAAAGCCGGTGACCATTGCCGCCGGCACTCCACCATCGGCGAGGAGATTCCCGCCCGCCGCCGCGCCGTCGCCCGCCGCCTCGGCCCAGGTGCCAAACGCGTTCGGTCCGGAATGGATCGCCACGCGGCCCGCCGCATCGACCGCCAGGAGCTGACGGTAGTCGGCGAACGGCTCGGCCGCCACCGCCGCGGCCATCGCATCCGGCGCCGACCGTCCCGCCGCCATCGCATCGAGAAGCTTCGGCCCCAACCGGGGATCGGTGACATTCTGGCTCGCCGCCGCGCCAACCCCGGCGCGCGCGTGGGCGCAGCGCGCCGCCACCGCCGGAGACGACGAGGAAATCGCCATTCCGAACATTCCGGTTCCGGCGCAACGCGCGACAATGGAAAAGGTCATGGTCCTTCCTTGTGCCAGAAATACTCCGGGGGAGGCGGCGAAGCCGCCGCGGGCAGCGCCCCCTCCCGCCCTCAGTCGGGAATGACCGCCGTCGCGTCGATCTCGACCAGCCAGCCCGGCCGCGCCAGCGCCGTCACCACGACCCCGGTCGAGACCGGATGCACTCCGCGGATATATTCGCCCATCACGCGGTAGACGGCCTCGCGGTGGCGCACGTCGGTCAGGTAAACGACCACCTTGCACAGGTGCTCCATCCTGCCGCCCGCCTCCTCGATCAGCTGGCGGATGTTCTGCATCACCTTGTGCGTCTGTTCGGCCGGATCGTGCGAGCCGATGTCCCTGGCCGTGTCGAGGTCCTGCGGGCATTGGCCGCGCAGGAAGATCATCGTGCCGCGCGCCACGACCGCCTGCGCGAGGTCGTTGTCCAGCTTCTGCTCGGGATAGGTGTCGCGTGTGTTGAAGGGCCGTATGCGTCGGTGCGCCATGTCTCAGTCCGGATCGAGCCCGAAGATGTGGGCGGTGTGGAATTGGAAGCCTTCGGCCTCAGTCGAAAGCGGCCGTCCGGCGATCGAGGCGAGGGCGAGGCGCGAGGACGGGTGGCGGCCGGCGAGGGGCCGTGTGGCAAGGGGCGTGCCGTCATGGCTCTCGTCTCGTGCGGGCCGGGTGGCGAGGAGCGAGAAGCCCAGGCCATGGCCGACCATGCCGCGCACCATCTCGAGGCTCTTCGCACGGTACGAGACGGCGGGGGGCGTTTCGCCAAAGAGCGACAGGAAATAGTCGCGCGAAGGCGGCGCGTCGAGAAGGACCATGCGCTCGGCGCGAAGGTCGTCGAGCGTGATCTCGGCACGGGCGGCAAGCGGGTGCGCGGCGGGCAGAAGCACGTAGGGCTGAAGCTCCATCACCGGCAGGGCGGAGATGCCTGGCGGCAGCGCGAGGTCATAGAGGAAGGCGAGCTCGATGGCGCCGTCGCGCAGGAGTTCGAGAAGCTGGCGCTGGTCGCCCTCGTGCAGGTCGAGGTCGACCGGGCCGCCGGCCTTCTCGAGCGACGCGAGGACGCGCGGAAGAAGCGACGGGCCGAAGCTGGCGAGGCAGCCGATGCGGGTGCGGCCCGGCGTGGCGCTGAGCGTCGGCGCGAGGTGGCGGGCCGGTGCGCCGTAGCTGCGGTAGTGGTAGAGAAGCGGCGTGCCGGTCGCGGCAAGGTGCACGTCGGTCACCTCGCCGATGAAGATGTGGTGCGTGCCGACCCTCTCGGACGAAAGGACGCGGCAATCGAAGGCGGCGACCGCGCCCTCGACGCGCGGTGCGCCGGACGGCATCGCGTGCCAGTCGCCGGCCGCGAACTTGTCGCCGCCGGGTGCCTCGCGCCGGCGGGCGAACGTGTCAGAAATCCACGACTGATCGTCGCGCAGGATGTTCACCGCGAAGGTGCCGTTCTCGAGGATCGCCGGGGCCGCGGACGACTGGTAGTGCACGCAGACGAGAAGCGTCGGCGCCTCGCCGTCGGCCGAGACCGAGGACATCGCCGAGACGGTGACACCGGCGCGGCCGGCGGGGCCGTCGGTGGTGACGATGTTCACCGTCGCCGCGACGCGCGCCATCGCGGCGAGGAAGGCGTCTCTGAGCGGGACGGTCATTCCGTCGGCAAGGCGGGGGGCTGTCTGCCCCACGCACCCCCCGGGATTATTTCGGGCACCGGGAGGATCATGCCGGGATCTTCCCGGCGATCCAGCGGGCGAAGTCGTAGTTCGGGCGCTCGAGGTGGCTCAGGGGCCCGGGCTCCGACAGGCCTGCGCACAGGCCGCGATAGACCTTCTCGACGCAGCCCTTGTCCTCGAGATTGACTTCGTCGAGCAGCGCCTGGAGGCGGGCGAAATGTTCCTGGCTCTTCGGGTCGCTGACGAACTCGGGCGCGAGGCCGCCGCCGTAGAGCACGTTGACATGGCCCGGCCCGTCGGGGGTCAGCGAGAGATACCAGAAGTAGCCCGGCGTCAGCGTGATCATCAGCGAGGGGTAGATCGAGAGGAGCCAGGTGGTGCGCCGGTCGTCGCCTTCGAGCCTCGTGTTCGAGGGGTGCGCCAGCGTCAGGTCGAGCGCGTCGTTCTTGATGATGTAGTGGTAGTTGAAGGCCGCCTCGCCCTCGGGGCAGGTCATCTTCATCAGGTCCACCGTGTGGCCGATCGTGCCTGCGTGGCAGACCGGCAGGTGGTAGCTTTCCATGAAGTTCTCGGCCAGGACCTTCCAGTTGGTCGCCCAGCGGAACTCCTGCCGGAAGGCCTCGTGGTAGTTCTCCATTCCGAACTGCCCGACGAGATCGGAGACGCCCTTCAGCGCTTCGGCGGGCGGCGGAGCGTCGGGGTTCAGCGTGACCATGATCCAGCCGAGCCAGTCCTCGCAGCGCACATGCGGAAGCGCGATGTCGGTCTTGCAGAAGGCCTCGTTCTTGCCCATCGCCGGGGCGCCGCGAAGCCGGCCGTCGAGGTTGTAGGTCCAGGCGTGGTAGGGGCAGACGATGGAGCGGGTGTTGCCCCGACCCTCAAGCAGCGTCGACATGCGGTGTCGGCAGACGTTGGACATGGCGCGGAGCGCGCCTTCGCCGTCGCGCAGCACGATGACCGGCTCGCCCGCGATCTTCAGCGTCATGTAGTCGCCGGGGTTCGGCAGCGACTCGGCGCGGCCCGCGCAGAGCCATTCCCTGGCGAAGATGTGCTGTTCTTCGAGACGCGTGAAATCGGGGTCGGTGTAGACCGATTTCGGCATGGCGCGGGCCTGCTCGAACGGCAGCGCCACGTTGGCGCGCAGCTCCTCGATCGGGGAGGGGGTGATCTCGTCGCGCATGGCCTACTCCGCAGCCTTGGGGAGATCAGAATACCACTTCGCCACGGCGCCGTCTCCTGCCGGGCGTCTGGGTGCCGGGCGAACGCGGTCCGAAAGCCCGGCGGATTTCTTCACGAAGTCGAGCGGCCCGTCCCAGTCGAAGTTGCGGTAAACGGCCTGAAGCTGGTTGAACTCGGGGCTTTGGGCGAACATCTGGAACGCGAGCCGGTGGCCGGCATAGTCCGACGAGATCAGGTCGCGTGCGAAGGCGAGGAGCTTGCGGCGGTCCTCGGCCTGCCAGTCGTCGTTCAGCGTGTAGAACTTGTCGAGCCAGGGCTTGGTCTCGGGGTCGGCGAATGCGGCGGCGTCGGGCGTCACGCAGATCTGCCCGCCGCAGAGGTCGCGCGCGGTGTTGATCGCCTCGTAAAGGTTCGAGCAGGCGTGCACCCGGCCGGCCATCAGGAGCGACTGGTTCGGCATCAGAAGTCCGGCGGGCGAAGGTTCGGCCAGCGTGATCGCGGCGGTTAGGTGCGCGTTGATCGTCTCGCGGTAGATGGCGAGGCGGGCGAGCTTCTCCTGCACGGCGGGCTGCTTGTCCAGGCCGGTCTGACGCGCGTTGAAAAGCGAGGCGCCGATCAGCATGTCGGCCACTTTCAGGTTGCGCTGGACGAAGGCGAAGGCCGAGTAGCGGTGCAGCGTCGCGCGGATGAAGGTCGCGGCCTTGGTGTGGCGGTAGAAAAGGACGTTCTCCCACGGGATCAGCACGTCGTCGAAGATGACCAGCGTGTCGACCTCGTCGAACCGGTTCGACAGCGGATAGTCCTCGACCGGCGCGCGGCCGGTGAAGCCGGTGCGGCAGATGAAGGTCAGACCGGGCGAGCCGAGGTCGCAGATGAAGCCGACCGCGTAGTCGGAAAGCGCGTCGTTCCCCCAGTTCGCGATGGTCGGCTTGGTGAAGGCCTGATTGGCGTAGGCGGCGGCGGTCTCGTACTTCGCCCCGCGCACGACGATGCCGGCATCCGTCTCGCGAACCACATGCAGCAGCATGTCCGGATCCTGCTCCTGCGGCGGCTTCGAGCGGTCGCCCTTGGGATCGGTGTTGGCCGAGACATGGAACGGGTCCTCGAGCAGGACCTTGAAGATGTGGGTCTCGATGTTCTTGGCGAATTGCGGGTCGATCTCGTTCAGGACGTCCGCCCCGTCCCAGAGCGACCACATCTCGCCCACCGTCTCGTCGCCGACGCGGGTGACGACGCCGCCGACGCTTTCCATGACGGTATCGGTGGCGCGGCGCTTGGCCCACCAGTCGGCCTGGCTGCGGGGCAGCGCGTTACCGATCGCGTTGACCTCGCCGTCCTCGCGCACGGTCATCACCGGGGCGGTCGCGGGGTCATGCGCCATGTCGAAGATCCGCGCCCTTATGTCGACCAGAGGCTTGAACATCGGGTGCGCGGTGACGTCCTTCACTCGCTCGCCGTTCACATGGACGTTGCGGCCGTCGCGGATCGACGCGCGGTATTCCTCGCCGGTGCGGATCATGGGCGACCTCCTGTTCTCGCCGGGGAAGGATGCGGCTGGAGCAGCTTTGGGAAAACCATATAATTTCTTGGATTGGATTAGGGTATGACTAATCCACCTTCACGACCATCTGGCGCGATTCGCCCGGCTCGGCTAGCGTTTCGCCGTTGGAGGAGGACGCGGGATGCTGGCATTCCTGAAGGCCGAGGGTCTGCGGTTCAAGAACACCGTCGTCTGGTCGATCGACGGCTGGCGCGCGGCCTGGGCGACCGAGAAGACGTTGCGGCAGTGGTTCCTGGTGAACCTCGCCTCGGCGGCTCTGGCGCTGACGCTCGATCTGACGGCGGGCGAGCGGGCGCTGATCATCGCGCTCGGCCTTCTGATTCTGGCGGCCGAACTTCTGAACACCGCCATCGAGGAGGTGGTCGACTACATTTCGACCGACGAGAACCCGCGGGCCCGGAAGGCCAAGGATTGCGGCTCGGCCGGGGTCGCGCTGACGGCGATTGCGGGCGGGGTGGCGTGGGTGGTTGTGCTGGTGGGGTGACGGCGGACTCAGCTTGTGGCCCAGAACGGGCCCGCCGCCTTCACAATCATCATTCCGCGATAGCTGATGATCTGTCCGTCCCGTGCTGACGGCGCGGTGTCGGGAGACCAGACCGCGCCGAAGACGCCACCGCAGGTCTCGACGCTCGCCCAGCAATAGGGGATTCCTGTGAACGTCTGTTCGGCAAGGCCGCAGCTTGCGACGATGCCTGCCCCGAACCCCATAGGGCTGGCGTCGCCTTCGTCCGAAGCGAACATGCCCTCGGGGAAGAACGACTGCGAGTCCAGCTGGAACTCGGTGTTCGCGGCGGCGAACTCCTCCTCGCTGTCGAAGAGCGCGGTTTCGTGGGAGAAGACGCAGACATGCAACGGCACGGCAGACCGCGCGAACTCGGCGATGGATCGTCCGCCTGGGGAAACCAGGCCGGGCAGCCAGCGTGACCTTCTGCCGATCCTTTCGGGAATGTTGACGGACAGTGCCCGCAGTCGCGTCTCGATCTGCTCGTCGCGATAGAGCGTCAGGTCCAGCATGGCCTCCCAGTCGCCGTAGTCCGGGTTCGGGAAAGGGACGGCGTCGATGGTGCAGCTGCACGTCGCCCCGGTCGTGAAGATCGGATTGAGCTGCATGAAGTTCTCCCCGTGGATCCCCGCCCAAAGTTCCGCCCCGTTGCCATCGGCGCAGCACACATAGCGAGTTCCGGCGAAATCCACCTCCTCGGTGCTGAAACGCGGATCTTCGAACACGGCCGAGACTTCGGATAGGTCGCTGAACGAGAGACCGACAAGGTCGAAATTGGATGCCATGGCCTTACCTTCGCGACCCGTTCTCAGAGCGCATTGTGGATGTCGTCGCAGAACGGCTTTTACTTCTATCGTCCGCAGGCAAACCAGAAGTAGGTCTTACCCTCGGCCAGCTCGATCTTGAACGGGGTCTTCTGCGCGATGATCTGAACATCTTCGGACATGGCTGGCCCCCGTATTGACTGTCAGAATGAAGTTGGCCGGAGCTCATGCCGGCGGGCAAGCCCTGGTCAAGACTTGAAGATCAAGACGGCAAGGGCACTACTAATGGCGAGAAGGCCGATGAAGGCGAGGATGTCCTTCACGGCCGAGCGTGCCCTGAGCCATGCGGGCTTGGCCGGCGGCGCGGGCATCGGGCCCTCGACGGGATCGCTCAGGACAAGCCGGTAGGCACGGTTGATCGGCAGGAAGCCGGCGGCGGTGAAAGCGCGCTCTGATGCGGTATTCCCGATGCGGATCTCGGCCGCGATGGAGTTGATCTTGTGTGCCTTCATGTCGGCGATTGCCTCGGCCAGGAGCCGGGTGCCGAGTCCGTGTCCGCGGTGCTCGGGCGCGACGGAGATATCCGCCACGTGGCCGGTGATGGCGTGTCTCTTCTCGCCGAAGGGATGAATGACCGCGGCGTAGGCGATGAAGCCGACGACTTGGTTCCCGATCTGCGCAACTTGCGCCCTGGCAAGCTTCAAGGGAAACCCATCTACAATTCCCAGGACCGCCTGGCGCAGATGCGGTGCAGTTCCGGTTTCATCCGACTGAGGAAAGACATGCGGAAAAATGTCGGCATGTTCGCGATGCGTGATGAGGGAGATGGCAAGCATGGCCTCGAGATCGCGCTCGTCGGCAAGCCGGATCGTGGCTTCGCTCACGCGATCCTGCCCCACAGATCATACTCCCCCGCCTCGTCGACTTCGACCGTCACGATGTCTCCGGGTTTCAGCGTCTCGAAGCCCTCGTCGATGAACAGGTTGCCGTCGATCTCGGGCGCATCGGCCTTGGTGCGGCAGGTGGCGCCGTCCTCGTCCACCTCGTCGACGATGACCTCGAGCCGGGTGCCGACCTTGGCCGCCAGCTTCGCCTCCGAGATCGCCTGCGCCTTCTCCATGAACCGGTGGAAGCGGTCTTCCTTGACCTCTTCAGGGACGTGGTCCGGCAGGTCGTTCGACCGGGCGCCCTTGACGTTCTCGTAACGGAAGCATCCGACCCGATCCAGCTGCGCCTCGCCCAGCCAGTCGAGGAGGGTCTGGAACTCTGCCTCGGTCTCGCCGGGGAAGCCGACGATGAAGGTCGAGCGCAGCGTAATCTCCGGACAGGCGCGGCGCCAGGCGGCGATCTCGTCCAGCGTCTTCGCGGCGGCGGCCGGGCGGGCCATGCGCTTCAGCGTGTCGGGGTGGGCGTGCTGGAAGGGGATGTCGAGGTAGGGGAGGATCAATCCCCCCGAGTCAGAATTGGCCGCCATCAGCGGGATAAGGTCGCGCACATGCGGTTAGGGATAGACGTAGTGGAGCCGCACCCAGGCGCCGAGCGCGCCGAGGTCGCGGGCGAGGTCGGTGATGTGGGCGCGGTGGCCGTTGGCCTCGGCGTGCCTGATGTCGACCCCGTAGGCCGACGTGTCCTGGCTGATGACGAGGAGTTCCTTCACCCCCGCCGCGACCAGCTTTTCGGCCTCGCGCACGACCGCATGGGCTGGGCGCGAGACGAGACGGCCGCGCATGTCGGGGATGATGCAGAAGCGGCACTTGTGGTTACAGCCCTCGGAGATCTTGAGGTAGCTGTAGTGGCGCGGGGTGAGCGACACGCCGGTCGCGGGCAGAAGATCGACGAAGGGATCGGGCGCGGGCGGGACGGCCGAGTGGACGGCATCGAGCACCTGCTCGTACTGGTGCGGTCCGGTGACGGCGAGGACCTTCGGGTGCGCGCCGGTGATGTAGTCGGGCTCGGCGCCGAGGCAGCCCGTCACGATGACCCGGCCGTTCTCGCGCAGGGCCTCGCCAATCGCCTCGAGGCTCTCGGCCTTGGCGCTGTCGAGAAACCCGCAGGTATTCACGATGACCGCCTCGGCGCCCTGGTAGTCGGGGCTGATGGCGTAGCCCTCGGCGCGCAGGCGCGTCAGGATGCGCTCGCTATCGACCAGCGCCTTGGGGCAGCCGAGCGAGACCATGCCGATGGTCGGCTGGCCGGGCCGCGCGGGCTCGTCCACGCGGATGCGCGGGGCGAGGTCGGGGCGGAGATCGGGCGGGTTCTGCGTCATCGGGGCCATATACTCCGGCGGGCGGCATGGCGGAAGGGCTTGCGACTTTCGCCCATGTTCGCCGGAAAGTGTCATGGAGGTAGTCTTGCAGGATGCGAACGCCGACCCTCGTCTTCCTCGCCCTCCTCCTCTTCCGTCCGGCCCTTGCGGACGAGCCGGCGCCGGTCGCCGTCTTCGACATGAGCTTTGTGAATTTCAGCCAGGAGGTCGACTACGGCGCGACGAACGAGGCCGAGAAGGCGCGGATCGTGATGCTCTCGGACTATTTCCGCGAGCTTCTCGCCGGGACAGGGCACTATGCGCCGGTCGAGCTCGGCCCGGTCGCCGAGGACATCGCGCGGAACCACAACGATGTCTTCCACTGCAACCTGTGCGAGGCGCCGATGGCGCGCAAGCTCGGCGTCGGGCGGTCCTTCACCGGGACGGTGCAGAAGCTCTCGGTACTGGTCCAGACGATCATCGTGCGCGAGACCGACGCCGAGACCGGCGAGGTGGTCGCGCTCTACCAGACCGACATCCGCGGCAACACCGACGAGGCCTGGCGGCGCGGGCTGAAATGGCTGGTGGACAACCGGGTGATGGCCGGCGGCTAGGGACGCTCGCCCGGCCTGTGACCCGCGGCCCCAAGGTAGAGCTGCGGACGAAGAGGCTGGCGCGGGCGGGTTCGTTCCGGCCGATCCCTTGGCGTGTCGGCCGAACGCCTTTCGCCGCGTTTTCCTGATTGACTGAACTCGCATGTCCCTGGGGACAATGCGCGCGAAGGTTCGGGGGGTGCCAGGATGCAGAGTCCAGCGACGAAAGCCAAGGAAACACTCTGGGGCTGCGCCTATGGCGGCGTTGTCTTCGTTCTCCTGCTGCTCTGGGTCGAGGGGCCGGAGATCCTCGTCTCGGCCGATCTCATTCCCGGAATATTCTACTTCCTGAT
>JBNLCA010000031.1:0-2790 GCA_050303575.1 Paracoccaceae bacterium | reverse complement strand
AAAGGGCGCCCGAAGGCGCCCTTTCCCGTGATCCGGTACCGGATCAGCAGCTGTAGTAGAGCTTGTATTCGACCGGGTGGGGGGTGTGCTCGTACTCGTAGCACTCCTCCCACTTGAGGGCCATGTAGCCTTCGAGCTGGTCCTTGGTGAAGACGTCGCCGGCCAGCAGGAACTCGTGGTCGGCCTCGAGGCTTTCCAGAGCTTCGCGGAGCGAGCCGCAGACCGTCGGGATCTGCGCCAGTTCCTCGGGCGGCAGATCGTAGAGGTCCTTGTCCGAGGACGGGCCCGGGTCGATCTTGTTCTTGATGCCGTCCAGACCGGCCATCAGGAGCGCCGAGAAGCACAGGTACGGGTTCGACGACGGGTCCGGGAAGCGGGCTTCGACGCGCTTGGCCTTCGGGCTTTCGGTCCACGGGATCCGGACGCAGCCCGAGCGGTTGCGGGCCGAGTAGGCGCGCAGCACGGGGGCCTCGAAGCCCGGGATCAGGCGCTTGTAGCTGTTGGTCCCGGGGTTGGTCAGCGCGTTCAGCGCCTTGGCGTGCTTGAGGATGCCGCCGATGTACCACAGGGCTTCCTGGCTGAGGTCGGCATACTTGTCGCCGGCGAAGAGCGGCTTGCCTTCCTTCCAGATCGACATGTTGACGTGCATGCCGGTGCCGTTGTCGCCCTTCATGGGCTTGGGCATGAAGGTGACCGACTTGCCGTAGGCATGGGCCACGTTCTGGATGACGTACTTGTACTTCAGAAGCTCGTCGGCCTGCTTGGTCAGCGTCCCGAAGATCAGGCCGAGCTCGTGCTGGTTCGACGCCACCTCGTGGTGGTGCTTGTCGACCTTCATCCCCATGCGCTTCATGGTCGAGAGCATCTCGGACCGCAGATCCTGCGCCGGGTCGACCGGGTTCACCGGGAAATAGCCGCCCTTGACGCCCGGACGGTGGCCCATGTTGCCCATCTCGAACGGCGTGTCGGTGTTCCACGCGCCGTCGACGGCGTCGACCTCGAACGAGACCTTGTTCATGGTGATCGCGTAGCGCACGTCGTCGAAGATGAAGAACTCGGCCTCGGGGCCGAAGTAGGACGCATCGCCGATGCCCGAGCTCTTGAGGTAGGCCTCGGCCTTGATCGCGGTCGAGCGCGGGTCGCGGCTGTAGGGCTCGCCGGTGTCGGGCTCGTGCACGGTGCAGTGCAGGCAGAGCGTCTTCTCGGCGTAGAACGGGTCCATGTAGGCCGAGTCCGTGTCCGGCAT
Source organism: Paracoccaceae bacterium (assembly GCA_050303575.1). Classification (GTDB taxonomy): domain Bacteria; phylum Pseudomonadota; class Alphaproteobacteria; order Rhodobacterales; family Rhodobacteraceae; genus JBNLCA01. Next base: position 1,544 of record JBNLCA010000031.1, on the reverse strand, counting down.
CAGCTTCATGTCGGACTGGTCGATCGACTTCCAGCCGGCGATCGACGAGCCGTCGAACATGAAGCCTTCGTCGAGGAAGTCCTCGTCGACGAGGTCCGCCATCACCGTCACGTGCTGCAGCTTGCCGCGCGGATCGGTGAAGCGGATGTCGACATAGTCGACCTTCTCGTCCTTCAGTGTCTTCAGAACGTCCTTCTTGCTCATCTGGAATTGTCCCTTCTCGTGAGAGCGGTTGACCGGGCCTCCCGCCCGGAACGGATCAGAGCGCGTCCTCGCCGGATTCGCCCGTGCGGATGCGGATCGCCTGTTCGACGGTCGAGACGAAGATCTTGCCGTCCCCGATCTTGTCGGTGCGGGCGGCCGAGGTGATTGCCTCAATGGCGGCCTCGACCTGCGCGTCCGGAAGCACGACCTCGATCTTCACCTTGGGCAGGAAATCGACCACGTATTCGGCGCCGCGATAGAGCTCGGTGTGGCCCTTCTGGCGGCCGAAGCCCTTGACCTCGATGACGGAAAGGCCCTGGACACCGGCTTCCTGCAGCGCCTCCTTCACCTCGTCGAGCTTGAAGGGCTTGATGATCGCCTCGATCTTCTTCATCGGCGCCTGGCCTCCCGCAAATGGCTTTTCGCCGGGCAGACCACTTTCCTTGTCGGGCAACAATCGGACAGGGACGCCGACGCGCCGTGATCGCCCGTTTTTGCCTGCCACCGCCTAAATTTTGTGCGAAACGGAGTCGGATCAGGCATCTTGTGAACGGCTGTGCCGCCCGCTCAACTTTTCCTTGCCCGTGCCGTGGAATTGCCCGATGGGACGGGATGTTTGTGCCCATGTGCCAGTTAGGGAAATAAAGATGAACCGCATTGCAATCCTTGCCCTTGTCGCTTTCGGATATTTCGGGCTGAAGTTCCTTGGCGTGTTTCCCGACCGCACGACCGTCGCCGGAATCGACGGCGACAACAATGTCGTCCAGACCGTAAGCGGCGACCCCGAGATCGAGGCCTCGCGCATCGAGGCGCGAAAGTACCTTTCGCGTTTCCTGGACGAGGCGAAATCTCCGCCGTCGTCGTGGCAGACGGTGACGCTGAAGGCGGCGCTCCAGGGCGAAACGACTGTCGAGAACATCTGGATCTCGGACTTCCGCGAGACCACTCCGGGCACATTCGAAGGGCTGCTTGCCAACGATCCGGTGGACCTTCCCGGCAAGGCGGCGGGCGACCGCGTGACCTTCACGCAAGACCAGATCGTCGACTGGGCCTATGTCGAGGGCGGCAGGGGCTACGGCTTCTTCTCGGCCCACGCGCTCTTGGGCAAGGTCTCCGCCGAAGAGGCCGCCGGAATGCGCGCCTTCCTTGCCGAGACACCGGTTCCGCCCGGTTGGTAAGCCCGGCGCGCTTCTGCTAGCTTTCGGGCAAGGCAGGGGGCGACATGACCGAACTTCTCACAACGGCGCAGATGCGGGCCATCGAGGAGGCCGCCATCGCGTCCGGCGAGGTCACCGGGCTTGAGCTGATGGAACGGGCGGGCAGGGGCGTCGTCGAGGCGA
>JBNLCA010000030.1:0-2385 GCA_050303575.1 Paracoccaceae bacterium | reverse complement strand
CACGGTGTGGTGGATGTTCCAGACCAGGCGAGTTCCTCGACGCGACCTCAAGGACATCCACGAAGCACCGAGGCATCCATGGTACGTCCATCCCACCACGATATCAGGAGAGTACGTCCGTGCGATCGAACAGAGTTTGAGCAAAAAAGCGGCCGTGAAGACCCGCCACCTGTCGAATGATGGGGCACAGGACACGACGTTCGAGGTCGAATGCCGGCATGTCGCCGGCCTCGGCGCGGTTCTGGTGAGCTTCATGGATGTGACGCCTCTGGAACAGGCTGGGCAGATGCGGCGCGATTTCGTCGCCAATGTCAGCCAAGAGTTGAAGACGCCGCTCACCGCGCTCATCGGTTTCATCGAGACTTTGCGCGGCGCTGCCCGCGATGACGCCGCGGCGCGCGAACGGTTCCTGGCCATCATGGAGCGCGAGGCGGGCCGGATGAACCGCCTGGTCTCGGACCTCCTGTCGCTCAACCGTGTGGAGAGCGAGGAGCGGGTCCGCCCGACCACCCGCATCGACCTCAGGGCGCTGATGAAGTCGGTCTTCTCGGCGCTGCGCCAGATGGCCGACGAGCGCGGGGTGCGGCTGGAAGTGACCGGCTACGAAGGACCGGTCGAGGTTCTTGGCGATGCAGACCAGCTGACCCAGGTCTTCGCCAACCTGATCGAGAACGGCCTGAAATATGCCGCCTCCGGCAAGCTTATCACCGTGAATTTCGTCCACGAGGAACGCGAACTGGCCTTCCGCGCGCCCGGCGTCCGGATCGAGGTGATCGACCGGGGCGAGGGCTTCGATCCCGTCCATATCCCGCGGATGACCGAACGGTTCTACCGGATCGACACCCATCGCTCGCGCGAGGAGGGCGGCACCGGCCTCGGCCTTGCCATCGTCAAGCATATCGTCAGCCGTCACCGCGGCCGCTTCCGCATCGAAAGCGCGCCGGGGCAGGGGAGCCGCTTCACCGTGATCCTGCCGCTGGCCTAGGCCGGCTTTGATCTTGGCCGTTACGGGTCACCCCGGCGCGGGACAAGGCGAAGCCGCCGCGCCGAGCGCCTGCCCGACCCGACGGGCTGGCGCTTCTGCACCGTTCCTCTGGCGTTCAAGCCTCGGAGGCTGGTGGCACCAACAAATGCCCCGCTCAACCGGCGTAGCGCCACCCCGCGGGCAGGCGCTCGGCGAGGCTCGATGACCAAGCCTAGAAGTGCCCGCGCACCAGCCCGCCGAGCCTGCGGTGGAGTGCCGAGGTGCGGTTCCTGAGGTGAACCGCGGTATAGACCGGCTGGGTGATCGGTTCGGCGTCCGGCACCCGGCGAGCGGCTTCCGTGGCCTCCATCTCGGACGCGGTCGCATCGAGCACATAGCCGGACCCGCCCAGCGCCCGGATCAGGGCGGCGACCCCGGCATTCTGCCCGGCTCCGACCGGTGCCAGTTCCAGCTGGGGGTAGAGCGCCCGGTGCGCGGCATCGAAGGCGGGAGCATAGTTGGCGCGGACGGTGCGGGCGGGGTCGACCTCGGCCAACGCCTCCGCATGGGTCGAGACCATCACGTACGTGACCTCGCCCACCGCCTCGTAATGCAGGTCCGGCAAGGGCTTGGGCGTGAACAGGACCGCGAAGTCGAGCGCGCCTGAAAGCACATCGGCCGCCATCTGCTGGGAATAGTCGATCTCGACGTAAAGCTCGGTCTGCGGGAAGGCCGACCGGATGTCGCCCACCCAGTCGGCGATCGATCCCGCAGCAAGGTCGTGCTGGAGCCCGATCCTGAGGATCCCCTCGCGCTCGCCTGCCCGCCTGACCGCGCGGCGCGCCGCCGCCCAGCCGTGGCGCAGGGTGCGGGCGTGCGCCTCGAACCGCTCGCCCGCCGCCGTCGGCCGCGTTCCCGCCCGGCTGCGGGTGAACAGCCGTTCGCCTAGCGCCTCTTCCAGCGCCTTGACCCGCGCCGAGACGGTCGACTGCGACAGGCCCAACCGCTCCGCCGTCCGGTTGAAGCTGCGGCTGTCCGCGAGGTCGAGGAACGTGTCGAGAAGCTCGGGCGTCATCTGATCGGCCTTTCCGATTAATAAATGCCCCGATGCTCGATTGAAAGGCAAGCGGCTCGGCTGCAGTCTCGGCCCAAAAGGGAGGTACCGTGAGCGAACTGCCCACACAGGCCCGCGTGGTCATCATCGGCGGCGGCGCGGTCGGCGCCTCGTGCCTCCATCACCTGGCAAGGGCGGGCTGGACCGACGCGGTTCTTCTGGAAAAGAACGAGTTGACGGCGGGCTCGACCTGGCACGCCGCGGGGAACGTGCCGACCTTCTCGTCTTCGTGGTCGATCATGAACATGCAGCGCTATTCGGCCAGCCTTTACAGGGGCCTGGCCGAGGCGGCTGGCTATCCGATGAA
>JBNLCA010000029.1:0-3825 GCA_050303575.1 Paracoccaceae bacterium | reverse complement strand
TCGCAGCGCTGGTAAAGCGCAGGGTCCCACGCATAGCGCCAGGTGATCTCGTCGGTCATGTTCGCTCCATCAGCGTGACCCATGTGTCGCCGTAGCGGCGCTGGTCGTTCAATGCGAAGCCTTTGGGCGGTGCCATCGCTGCGCTCTCCTCCCAGGCGACGGTGGCGCCGGGGGCGATCCAGTTGCCCTCAAGGCAGGACGCGAGCGCCCTTTCTCCCAGGTCGGCGCCGTAGGGCGGGTCGAGGAAGATCAGCGTGAAGGGCGCGCCGCGGTTCGCGCCCATACGCGTCGCGTCGCGGCGGTAGAGGTCGGTCACGCCGCCGGCCTGCATCTTCTCGATGTTCTCGCGGATCAGCGCGCGGCCCGCCGCACCGTCCTCGACGAAGGTTACGCGCGCCGCACCACGCGACAAGGCTTCGAGCCCCAACGCCCCGGTCCCCGCGAAGAGATCGAGGACGCGCGCGTCCGGCACCGGGTCGGGCCGGGGGGAGTTCTGGAGCAGGTTGAAGATCGCCTCGCGCACCCGGTCGGTCGTTGGCCTCAGATGCGCCTCGGCATCGCCCGCGCCGACTTCGGCCAGCTTCAGGCCGCGCCGGGTGCCACCGACGATCCTCATGCCCTGAGAAGCGCCTTGAGGTCGGTCGCCGGATCGGCGACGGCGTCGGGCGCGGGCGACTTGCCGGCCTCGAGCAGTCGTTTGCCGACCATGTAGGCGCGCGCGTCGTTCATCGCATCAACGGCCAGGAACGTCTCGCCGCGATAGTACCAGTGCGAGCGCGAGGGCCCGTCGCCCGGCCGCACCACCACGCGATCATATCCGGCGTTCAGCCCGGCGATCTGGAGCGCGATGTCGTACTGGTCGGACCAGAACCATGGGAAGGGACGGTAGGGCGCGCCGGCGCCCATGATGTTCGCCGCGACGGCTTCGGCCTGGTCGATGGCGTTCTGCACGCTTTCCAGCCGGATCATGGCACCCTTGTAGGGAAAGACCGCGCAGTCGCCCGCCGCCCAGACATGCGGTGCCGAGGTGCGGCCCATCTCGTCGGTGACGATGCCGTTCTGGCAGTCGATGCCGGCGTCCTCGGCCAATGCCGTCGCCGGCGCGATACCGACCCCGACGATGACGAAATCGGTTGCGATGGTTCGTCCGTCCAAGAGTTCGGCACCCGTGACCCGCCCCTCGCCGGTCAGCCGGACGAGGCCGGTTTCCTCAAGCAGCGTGACATAGTGGCCGCGATGCAGCGCGCGGAAATAGTCCGAGGTCTCGGCGCAGGCGACACGTTGAAGGATGCGAGGGGCCATCTCGATCAGCGTGACGTCGAGGTCCTTTATCGCCGCGACCGAGGCCGCCTCGAGCCCGATATAGCCACCGCCCACGATCAGGACCTTCGCGCCCTCGCGGAACTCGTCTGCCATGGCGTCGATATCGGCGAGCGTGCGGACGGTGTAGACGCCCGCAAGATCGCCGCCTATGGCCGCCGGAAGGCGGCGCGGCACCGACCCGGTCGTCACGACCAACTCGTCATAGGCGATGTCGGCGCCGCCCGCAGTGACCACCCGTGCGGCGGTATCGACGCCCTCGACCCGCGTGCCGGTGCGAAGCTCGATCCCGTGCTCGGCGTAGAAATCCGGCGTGCGCAGGAAGAGCCGCTCCAGCTCCATCTCGCCGGTTAGGTACTTCTTGGAAAGCGGCGGGCGCTGGTAGGGCGGCACCGGCTCCTCGCCGATCAGCGTGATCGCGCCCTCGAAACCCGAGGACCGCAGCTTGGCGACCAGTGAGGCTCCGGCCTGTCCGGCCCCCACGACGACGACATGCGCCATACTTTCCTCCGACTGGTCTCTTCCCGGGGCGGAGGCTATATCCCCCGGAGTGGAAAACGCAACGCGCGAGGATGCGACAATGGCTATTGCGGTGGGAGACAGGCTGCCCGAGGCGACCTTCGTCAGGATGGGCGCAGAGGGGCCGGAACAGGTGAAGCTGAGCGAGCTGGCGAAGGGCCGCAAGGTGGTGCTCTTCGGTCTTCCCGGCGCCTTTACCGGTACCTGTACCTCGGCCCACGTGCCCAGTTTCATCCGCACAAAGGGCCAGTTCGACGCCAAGGGGGTGGACGAGATCGTCTGCGTCTCGGTCAACGACCCGTTCGTGATGAAGGCCTGGGGCGAGTCGACCGGCGCGGCGTCGGCGGGCATCACCATGCTGGCCGATGTCGGCGGTGACTACGCCAAGGCGGTCGGCATGAACTTCTCGAACCCGGCCGTCGGTTTCTTCGACCGTTCGAAGCGCTACGCGCTCTATGCCGAGGACGGAGTGGTCAAGGTGTTCCACGCCGAGGAAAGCCCCGGCGTCTGCGACCTTTCGGGCGGCGAGTCCATGCTCGAGGCGATCTGAGCCTTGCACGGCCGGGGGCGTCGCGCCCCCCGGACCCCCGGCACGTTCGAGACGGCGCGCCAGATCAGGATGCGGCGAGCGCGTCCATCTTCTTGGCGAGCTTGATATCCAGTTCGCTCAGTCCGTCCGCATCGTGGGTGGTCAGCACCACCTCGACTGTCTTGTAGACGTTCGACCATTCGGGATGGTGGTTCCACTTCTCGGCCCAGAGCGCGGCGCGGGTCATGAAGCCGAAGGCCTCGACGAAGTTCCTGAAGGTGAAGGTCTTGGCGATGGCGTCGCGCCCGTCCGTCAGCGTCCAGCCCGAGGCGATGAGCGGCGCCAGCGATTCGTCGCGGGCTGCGGGGTCGAGTTTCTCGGTCATGCGGTGTCCTTGGGGAGTTCGGCATTGCTGAGCTCGTCAGCGCGCTTGTAGGCAGGCCGGTCGACCACCCGGTCGCGGTATGCGACGAGCGGCGCGCTTTCGGGGATCGACTTGAAGCCCAGGCCCCAGGCGACGTGCGATCCGACATAGACATCGGCCGCGGTGAAGCTATCGCCGCAGATGAAGGGAGCGCGCGAGACGGCCCATTCGAGGGTCGCGATCACATCCTCGTAGCTGCCGAAGCCGACCATGCCCCTGCGGTCGTCGGGCACCGTGACGCCGAGCGCGCGGGTCGTGACCGCCTGTTCCAGCGGTCCGGCGGCAAAGAACATCCAGCGATAGTAATCGTGACGCGCGTCCGTCGGCGGGGCCAGGCCGGCGCCTGGGAAGGCGTCCGCCATGTAGGCGCAGATCGCGGCGCATTCGGTGACGACGCGGCCGTCATGGACCAGCGTCGGCACCTTTCCCATCGGGTTCAGCTTGCGGTACTCCGGCCCCTTCATCTCGGGCCCGAAGCCGACATTCCTCGCCTCGTAAGGCTGACCAGCCTCCTCCATCATCCAGCGCGCGATGCGCCCGCGCGAGCGCGGGTTGGTGTAGAGCGTCAGCGTCATTCCTGTTCCTCCTGATGGGTGCGGCGAAACGGACCGTAACTCGTCAGGACCTCGATCTCCTCGTCCACCGCCTCGCGCTCGTGGTCGAGGAAGCGTGCCACCGCCTCGCGGAACCCCGCGTCGGCGATCCAGTGCAGCGAGTGGCAGGCGACCGGCAGGTAGCCGCGCGCCAGCTTATGCTCGCCCTGCGCGCCAGCCTCGACCCGCGGCACCCCGTGCGCGATCGCATGGTCGATGGCCTGATAATAGCAGAGTTCGAAATGCAGGCACGCGTGGTCCTCGATCGCGCCCCAGTAGCGGCCATAGAGCGCGTCGCGCCCGATCAGGTTCAGCGCCCCGGCGATCGGCCGGCCGTGGCGCAGCGCGAGGACCAGCAGAACGTCGTCGGCCATCGTCTCGTGCAGGTGGTCGAAGAAGGCGCGCTTCAGGTACGGTCGGCCCCATTTGCGTGAGCCGGT
>JBNLCA010000028.1:0-5918 GCA_050303575.1 Paracoccaceae bacterium | reverse complement strand
AGGCGAGCGGAATGGCGACTGCGTCCATTTCAACAGCCACCACGACGTGGTCGAGGTCGGGCATGGCTGGACCACCGACCCGTTCGGCGGCGAGGTGAAGGACGGCCGCGTCTATGGCCGCGGCTCTTGCGAAATGAAGGGCGGGCTCGCGGCCTCGATCATCGCCGCGGAAGCCTTCGTCGAGGCCTGTCCCGATTATCGCGGCGCGGTCGAGATCTCCGCCACGGCGGACGAGGAATCGGGTGGATATGGCGGTGTCGCCTACCTTGCCGAACAGGGCTATTTCTCGCCCGAGCGGGTGCAGCACGTCATCATCCCCGAGCCCCTGAACAAGGACCGCATCTGCCTTGGCCATCGCGGCGTCTGGTGGGCCGAGATCGAGACCAAGGGCCGGATCGCGCATGGTTCCATGCCGTTTCTGGGCGACTCGGCTGTCCGTCACATGGGCGCGGTGCTGGCCGAAATGGAGGCGAGCCTGTTCCCCCTCCTCGCCGGCAAGCGCACCGAAATGCCGGTCGTGCCCGAGGGCGCGCGGCAGTCGACGCTGAACATCAACTCGATCCACGGCGGCGAGCGCGAGCACGAGCCGGGTTACACGGGCCTTCCCGCGCCATGCGTGCCTGACCGCTGCCGCATCATCATCGACCGGCGTTTCCTGATCGAGGAGGACCTTGCCGAGGTGAAGGCCGAGGTCACCGCGATGCTCGAGAGGGTCAAGGCGGCGCGGCCGAAATTCGAGTACGAGATTCGCGACATCTTCGAGGTGCAGCCGACGATGGCGCCGAAGGACGCGCCGATCGTGCGGACCACGGCAGCAGCGATCGAACGGGTGCTGGCACGGCAGCCCGAATACGTGGTCAGCCCCGGCACCTACGACCAGAAGCACATCGACCGGATCGGCAAGCTTTCGAACTGCATTGCCTACGGGCCCGGCATACTCGATCTGGCCCACCAGCCGGACGAGTGGGTGGGCATCGACGACATGGCCGACAGCGCCCGGGTGATGGCGCTGGTGCTGGCCGATCTTCTGTCCTGAACGACAAGGGTCGGCGCGGTGTCCGTCCCCGGGAAGGCGACCGCAACCGTTAATGCCGGCCACCTAATGGCGATGCCACCTTGGCCGTTGACCGAAAGGAGCCGTCGTCGGGCGCCTCTCGCCCCAAGGGGCGGGCGCGACCCGGGTTGGCCGCCCGGTTCGAACTGACCTCGCAAGCTCGTGTCAGTAAGGGATGCCGAACCGCCGGTAGAGGAAGCTCAGAAGCCAGGCCGGGCCGATCAGCAGGAACTGTATATCCTTGAAAAACGACGGTTTCTTGCCCTCGATCTTGTGGCCCCAGAACTGTCCGGCCCATGCGACGACAAAGAGGATCGCCGCAAATAGCCAGAGCGGCAGGGTGACTGTCGCCTCATAGGCGCGGATCAGCACCACCGATAGCGCCGCATAGGCCAGCATCCCGGCCGCCAGCCCGGGCGACAGCACCACGTAGTAGGCAAGCGCCAGCACCAGGACGACCATCAGCCAGTTGAGCCAGACCGTCCAACCCGGAAATGGCAACGACCACAGGAAGGCCATGACCGTCCAGACGATCACCGGCACGCAGACCCAGTGGACCGCCTTGTTCGTCGCGTTCTGGTGGCTCTCGCCATATTCGTCGAGCAGAGCGTCGATCCTGCGCATTTCGGTCCCTCCTCCCCCTTTTTGTGCGCGATCCTACGCCCGGCCCTTCGGCCGACAAAGAAAATATGCGGGACCGGGAATAATCTCCGGACCTGCCGCGTAGTGCCTGCGAAGGGCGTAACTCTGCCCCAAGGATCGGTATGATGGTTGCAACTCTGGCACGAGACGACGTAGCTTCCCGCTGGGAACCGGTTCCCGTCCGCACGGCGCACCTGCGCCTCGTGGTCGGTGGGTCGCCGGGTGCTAAGGGGGACTTGCCTGATGGGACAGCCGGTATGGCCAACCATGCTGCGCTGAAGACCGAGCTTGTCGCGCTTCTGCCGCGGCTGCGCCGGTTCGCGATCAGCCTGACACGAAACCTGGCCGACGCCGACGACCTGGTGCAGGAGGCCTGCATCAAGGCGATGCAGGGCGCCGCAAGCTGGGATCCGGGCCAGGGTCTCGACCGCTGGGTGTTCCGCATCATGCGCAATCACTGGATCAGCGAAACCCGCAAGGTCTCGGTCCGGGTGGGCGAGGGCCAGGTCGATGCCGCCGAAAGCGACGAGCTGCGCCACGAGACGACGGGCGAACATCACCTCGCGATGCGCGAGATCATGGGTCGCCTCGCCGCGCTGCCCTCGGGCTTTTCCGAGGTACTCCTCCTGGTCGCGGTCGAGGGCTATTCCTACGCCGAGGCGGCCGAGCTCTTGAGCATTCCCCAGGGCACGGTGATGAGCCGAATCCACCGCGCCCGCCAGCTTCTCGCCGAGGAGCTGCAGACGAGGCAGGTGGTACGATGACCGAGCGTGGTGTGGAACTCAGTGCCTATATCGATGGCGAGCTTGACGCGGCCGAGGCCCGTGCGCTCGAGGCACGGATGGCGGCCGATCCCGAATTGCAGGCCGAGCTTGATGCGCTGAAGGCGGCCAACGACGCCGCTCTCGACGATTTCGCCGCGATGCTGTCGTCGCCGGTGCCGCTGACGCTCGCCCGGGCCATCAACACGGCCCAGCCGGCCGCGGCCGTTGCCGCACCGGCCCGCCGTGCACCGCTCTGGCAGGCGCTGGCGGCGGGCCTCGCGCTCTTCGTCGTCGGATCGGGCGGCGGCTATGTCATCGGCCAGAAGACGGCCCCGGCGCCCGCGCCGGACTGGGTCGCCGAGGTGGCGCAATATCATCCGATCTACGCCTCGCAGGGACGGCACCTGGTCGAGGTGGCGGCATCGGAATCGGACCATATCCTCTCGTGGCTGACGTCGCAGACCGGGGTCGAGTTCCGCATCCCCGATCTTCAGGCCGAGGGCCTGACGTTCGAGGGCGCGCGCCTTCTTGCCGCTGCCGGCAAGCCGGTGGGTCAGCTGATGTACCGTGACGCGAACGGCGCCGTGGTGGCCCTGTGCTTCATCGCGTCCGACCTGCCGCCTACGGACGGCACCGTCTCCCGCGAGTTCAACGGGTTCGAGGCGCTGGTCTGGGGCGAGGCGGGGGCGCGCTACGTGCTGATCGGGCCCGACGGCTACCCGGCGCTGCCGGCGATCGCCGAGGATGCGCGTTCGGTCTGAACTCCGGCGCCTGCCCGTACCAGGGTGGGCGCGAACGGGCAGTCAGACCCACTCATGCCCCCGGCCGTCCGACGCGCCTTCGGCATCAAGCAGATCGAGGAGCGCCCTCATGCACCTCACCGGATGACGCCCCCGGCCGTGCGGAAATTGCACGTTCGCATACCAGAGCGCGTTGGCGATCGCGCAAATCATCGTCTCGCGCCGATCGCACCTCAGGGCGTCTGAAACCCGCCCGGCGATCGCTGCCATCCGCCCATCGGCGAAGATGAGCTCCTTGCGGTCCCACGGATTGATGAACAGGTTGGCATATTCGAATGCCGGCGGGCCAAGGATGCCGCGCGCGTCAATGGCGAGCCAGCGACCCTGATGCTGCAGGATGTTGCGTGGATGAAGATCGCCATGGAGCGGCTGCCAGCCGGAACGGTGCCGCAGGTAGTCACGGCAGAGCAGCTGGGCCTTGCGAACGACGTTCTGCGCCCAGTCCGGGACGCGGTCGAACGACAGGGCAAGGCTTTCTGCCATGATGTCCGCCAGCGACTTGAGTCTGGGACTATCTTGTCGGTTGGCCAACAGGCGTCCTGTCAGATCGAGCTGGATGGCAAGGGCGCGCTCTTCCTCGCCCGCGTCGATCAGGGTAAGGAGCGACGGGCCATCGAGGCGGTCCATCAGGGCGGCACCCTCGTCATGGATGTGGACGCGCACGGCGTCACCGGACTGGTACCGTGCCAGCACCGCAAAGCCACCACGCTCGGCGGAGCGTCCCGCCCCCGTCAGGATTTTGAGAAGAAGTGCCCGGCCGTCGCCGGACGTGCAGGCATAAAACCGACTGTGCGCGGTTTCCCCGACGAAGTCGATCTCGCCCAGTTGCCAGACACGCGCGTAGTAGTCCGCCTGCCGCTCCATACTCGCCCCTGGCTCGGAAACGAGACATCCCTACCGTCCGGCCTTTGGCCGATCAATCGTTGCTCAACGAACGGCACAACGGAAAACCGGCCGCCTGGGGAGACGGCCGGACTGCTCGAGCGAAATGGAATGTCTTGCAATGTCGGGATTTTATTGCGGGACGCACCACCCGATGCGTCCCGCACGACGCCCGCAGAGCCTCCTTCGGGGGAGAGCCGGGACCGGAAGCCCCGCGAGGGTCGATCTCGAAGGTGCGCTCAGGGGCGTGCGACGAACCAGTTGCCGCCGACGCCTTCGCCGGTGGTGTCGCCGGCCTTGTTGTCGTTGACCCAGTAGTAAAGCGGCTCGCCCTTGTAGGCCCACTGGTAGGTGCCGTCGGTGCGCTCGATGACGGTGTAGTCGCCCTCGGCCGGCATCATCTCGGCGGCGAAGAGCGGCGGCCAGTTGGCGGCGCAGCCATCGTAGCAGTTCGAGACGCCTTCGCTGTCCTTCTTGAAGACGTAGAGGGTCATGCCGGCCTCGTCCGTCAGCACGTCGCCGAGCGAGGTCGAGCCGGTCATGGCGGGAGCGGCATAGGCGCCGGTGGCGGCCAGGCTGAGAAGCGCCGCTGCGAGGAATTTCATGGGATGGTCCTTCCTTGGGTTCCCTGTTGATGATCGGGCACGGAGTGGGATGGCCCCCGCGCTCGGATGGGTTACGCAGGGGCGTTAAGGATTATTCCCGGGTTGATGAAAATTTTTCGGATTTCTCTACAATCAAGGTTTGCAGGGCTATGGTGACGCATCCTTGCCAATCTGTGGGGACTGCCCGCACGCCAAAATTTGCAGGAACATGCTTGGTTAGCACATCAACTCTGGAAGCCGATGCCACGCCCTAGTCCCGAGATAACCCGTGTCGACGGTGCAAGAGTTCGCCTGACGGATGCCGCCCGCGAGCATATCCTCACGCAGACCGCCGAGATGGAGGACGCCACCGGGGGTGCGACGCTCTATCCAAGTCTTGCGCTCGCGCTGAGTGAAGAGCAGCGAGACGCGGACGGCACGCTGCTCCGGCGGCGAGGACCCCACATCTCGATAGGTTGGAACCCGGAGACCGACCTCTCCGAAGCGGACCGCGCCGCGATGAGCCGGGACGGCGTTGTCCTTACCATGCCACTGGAGTTCGACGAGGGCGAGGTTCTGACACTCGACTACGGGGAACGCGGTTTCCGGTTTCTCGAGTTCGACTTTCTGGACCTGCTGGAACGGGCCGGTTTCACGAGAGACGGAGTTTGGCGCGGGCCGCAAGACGAGAGGCCGGGCTGAAGTGAGTCACAGCCCCAGCACGTCTGCCATGTCGTATAGGCCCGGGTTCTTGTCCTGCCCCCAGAGCGCCGCCCTGAGCGCGCCGCGGGCGAAGATCGCCCGGTCGGTGGCGACGTGGCGCAGGATCACCCGCTCGCCGGGGCCGGCGAAGATCACGTCATGCTCGCCCACGATGTCGCCGCCCCGGACCACCGAGAAGCCGATATGACCCTTCTGGCGCGCACCGGTAATGCCGTCTCGGCCGCGGTCGGCCACGTCCGCCAGCGCGACACCGCGCGCCTCGGCTGCCGCCTCGCCCAGCATCAGCGCGGTGCCGGACGGCGCATCCACCTTGCGGGCGTGGTGGGCGTCGTGGATCTCGATGTCGAACTCCTCGCCCAGTGCCGCGGCCACCTTGCGGGTCAGGCCGACCAGCAGGTTCACGCCCAGGCTCATGTTCCCCGCCCTGACGATGGGCGCATGGCGCGAGGCGGGCTCGAGCGCCGCGATC